>JAAUPE010000066.1 GCA_012034595.1 Calothrix sp. CSU_2_0
ATATCTGTCATTTAAGTCAATCCCGCAGCAATCCAATACCATATTAAGAGTATTTGTTCTTCTTTCTTTAGTAGCATTTAGTATAAGTTTATCTTTGCTACATTAACAAAGAAATTATTAAAATACATTGATAAAACTTTCATGGCTGATTTATTTAGTTTTCCCTGAATCAAATACTGTACAAATTAGTGAGTATATTCCTGATGTTCAAAAACAGTAATTTACTATTACTATTTTTCATAGTTTTTACTAAAAAATGAGATTAGTTGTGAAATTTTATACTATCAAGATTGATGATGACTCTTACCAAAAAGTCTGATTAACTCGCAACTTACAAGTCTCAAATCAATCATCAGGAAAATAAACTAGGCTTGTTTTATGGCAATAAAAATAACACCGTCTAAGCCAGAGCAACTGATTCCCAAACCAACCCTATCCACCCTAGATGCAGGAGCTTTGATTGTCGGAATGGTTGTTGGTGTGGGCATTTTTGAAACACCAGCATTAGTTGCGGCAAATGCTGCCAACGGACAAATTGCAATGCTGGCATGGCTTTTGGGTGGAGCCATGTCATTTGTCGGTGCCCTTTGTTATGCCGAACTAGCAACAGCTTACCCGGATGCAGGGGGCACTTACTACTATTTGCAGCGTGCCTTTGGGAAAAACTTATCGTTTTTATTTGCTTGGGCAAGAATGACGGTAATTCAAACAGGTTCCATTGCCCTGCTGGCATTTGTATTTGGAGATTATGCATCACAATTATTACGATTGGGAGAATATTCTTCAGCCATATATGCCACTATTGCGATCGCGCTCCTCACAATTCTCAACGCTCTTGGTATCCAGCAAGGCAAGTGGACGCAGAATCTACTGACTATGGCAAAGATATTGGGATTACTACTCGTCATTAGTGCTGGTATTTTCCTTGCCACAGCCCAACCTACCATTACCACCACCGCACCCACAACCCAAACTACCACCTTCGGTTTGGCAATGGTATTTGTCCTACTTACCTACGGAGGTTGGAATGAAGCTGCATATCTATCCGCAGAGGTAAGCGACTCCCGGCGAAACATGGTAAGGATTTTACTAGGGAGTATTGCCGTTATTACTGCCATATACCTATTAATTAACCTGGCATATCTGCATGGGCTAGGCTTGGCAGGAATGGCAAAATCTGAAGCTCCTGCTGCCGAATTAATGCGGCGTATTCTCGGTGAAACTGGGGCAAAATTCGTCAGTTTGCTGATTGCTGTATCTGCATTAGGAGCGGCAAATGCCACCATCTTTACAGGTGCGAGAACAAATTATGCCCTGGGACGGGATTTTCCCAAATTTTCATTTCTCGGACGCTGGAGTAATCACAGCACACCAGTAAATGCCCTCACAGTACAGGCTGGGATTACCATAGCACTGGTAATTGTTGGTGCAATAAAGCGAAAAGGATTTGAGACGATGGTAGACTATACAGCCCCCGTTTTCTGGTTCTTTTTTTTGCTATCGGGTATTGCTTTATTCGTTTTACGCTACCGAGAACCAAATATTTCCCGTCCTTTCAAAGTGCCAATTTACCCCATTGTCCCCTTACTATTTTGCGCCACCTGCGGTTACTTACTGTATTCCAGCATCAACTACACAGGTATCGGTGGCAGCATTGGACTCATTGTCTTACTTACGGGTATTCCCATACTTATTTTTAATCGGGGATAGGGGATTGGGCATTGGGAATAGTTTTTTAATCTTTCCATTACTACTGGAGTTATCATGATATTACGACCAATGATTTGGAAATTTTTGCTCTTCACTGCAAGCTTGAGTAGTTTATTACTGACAAGTTGCACTCAACAAGTGACTTCCCAAGAAAGTAGTCAAGCACCAACGAAAACAGTGCAGGTACAGCAAACAACACCAGCAACTCAGCCACAAGAAAAAACACCAGATGTTGTTTATGTACCAACTCCACCTGAAGTTGTAAATAAGATGCTTGAAGTTGCCAAAGTTGGGAAAAACGATATTTTGTACGACTTAGGCAGTGGAGACGGACGAATCCCCATTACTGCCGCGAAAAAGTTTGGAACACAAGGAATTGGTATCGATATTGACCCAGAACGGATTAAAGAGGCAAATGAAAATGCCAAAAAGCAGGGTGTTAGCGATAAAGTGAAGTTTCTTCAACAAGATTTATTCAAGAGTGATTTTAGTAAAGCCACAGTTGTGACGCTGTACTTACTACCAGAACTGAATGTCAAATTGCGATCGCAACTTTTTAAACAACTTAAACCCGGTACTCGCATTGTTTCCCACGCTTTTGATATGGGTGATTGGAAACCAGAGCAAACCCTCAATGTCAACGGTCGAACGGTTTATTATTGGACTATCCCTAAGGAAATTCCCGCTAATTTACCTTAAACAGCAAGAAGGCTCACACTGTACCTGAGTACAGGTACAGTGTAGGTAGTTCACGCAATACACCCAGTAGTTAATTTTTGAGGTTCATAATAAATAGACATCTCCGGAAAATATGTAGAGACTTCGCAATGCGAAGTCTACAAAGATTCTGGGTAACGCATAATTAAATTTAGTCGATGTCTAATAAATTGTCCCAAATTAAGTAAGGGCGGGAAAACCCCGCCCCTACGAATGATATGGTGGTACATCTATTTTATTTTCTGGAAGGAAAACCCCACCCCTAAAACTAACCTTTTCTCTAAGGCACAATCAATACAGGACAAGGTGATAAGTTAATCACGCGATTGGTAACACTATCAGTTAAACCTTCTTCAGTTAACCCCATTCCCCTACATCCCATAATGATTAAATTTGCGCCAATCTCGTCAGCCACATCGCAAATAGTAAAGGCAGGTTTGCCCTCACGTTCGATCGTTTCGGTTTGAATACCTTGCTGCGAAAATAAATTCTTGACAGTTTCAAGTAACTTAGCCACAGCTTCAACTGACTTCATTGGGTCAGAATTGGCGACTTCTGCGGTTGCGTCTGCTGTTGCTTCTTCAACTACAGATAGCAGCACCAAGCGACTTCTGTAGGTTTGAACGATATTAACAACAGCCTCCACAGCTTCCCGCGTTTCGCGACTTTGATCGATCGGAAATAAAACAGTTTTGAACATTAATTCACCTGTGCCCCCTGAGTCGTACAATCTGGATGGTTGTATTTATTCAAAACATAGCAAAAGCTAATTGGAGGTTGTGCCGTGTCAAAGAAAACTTTAGCAAATTTATCTGCATCTGACTTGTCTGGCAAACGTGCATTTGTACGGGTAGATTTTAACGTACCACTAGATGATGCGGGAAATATCACGGATGATACACGTATCCGTGCGGCACTGCCTACTATTCAAGATTTAAGCAAAAAAGGTGCAAAAGTCATCTTGGCTAGCCATTTTGGTCGTCCCAAAGGTCAAGTCAATGAAAAAATGCGTTTGACTCCAGCAGCTAAACGTCTTGCTGAATTATTAGGGCAGGAAGTAACTATTTGCGATGATTGTATCGGTGATGGTGTTGCTGCCAAAATTAATGCGATGGGTAACGGGCAAGTGGCAATGTTGGAAAACGTTCGCTTCTATGCTGAGGAAGAAAAGAATGACTCTGAATTTGCCCAAAAATTGGCTGCAAACGCTGATTTGTTTGTAAATGATGCATTCGGTACTGCCCACCGTGCCCATGCCTCTACGGAGGGTGTGACGAAGTATCTTAGCCCTTCGGTTGCTGGTTACTTGATTGAAAAGGAATTGCAGTATTTGGAAAATGCGATCGCAAATCCTCAGCGTCCTTTAGTGGCAATTATTGGTGGTTCCAAGGTATCGAGCAAAATTGGTGTGATCGAAACTTTACTCGAAAAGTGCGACAAACTCATCATTGGTGGGGGAATGATTTTTACATTCTACAAAGCCCGTGGTTTAAAAGTTGGTAAATCTTTGGTTGAGGAAGATAAGTTGGAATTGGCAAAAACTTTGGAAGCAAAAGCCAAAGAAAGAGGTGTGGAACTCCTACTTCCTACCGATGTTGTAGTTGCTGACAATTTCGCACCTGATGCTAATTCCCAAACTGTCAGTATCAATGATATCCCTGATGGCTGGATGGGTTTGGATATTGGACCCGATTCTATCAAAGTCTTCCAAGATGCCCTTGCTGATTGTAAAACTGTAATTTGGAATGGACCAATGGGTGTATTTGAGTTTGACAAATTCGCTGCCGGAACTGAAGCGATCGCACATACCCTTGCTGAAATTAGCTCCAAAGGTGCTATTACCATCATCGGTGGTGGTGATTCGGTTGCTGCCGTTGAAAAAGTTGGTTTAGCTGACCAAATGAGCCATATCTCCACAGGTGGTGGTGCTAGCTTAGAGTTACTCGAAGGCAAAATATTACCTGGAATTGCCGCTTTGAATGAAGCGTAATTCGATTCTAAATTGAAAAAATGTAGAGACGCGATACATCGCGTCTCTCTATATTTCCATATTTCTATATTTCTAATTTAGACACGGCAAACAACCGTTCTTTCCCCTACAAATTTGATTAATTGTTGCTAAATTTAGTTGTAACTGGTTGCGGTGGTAAAACCATTCTCCAAGCAGCCGAAGCAACTAATTTGAGATAGGGAATAATAACTGCGATCGCAAATTTAGGATATCTCCGCAATGCACCAAAAAATACTCGCCAATTATTTTTAAAGAAGTGCCTAATTAACAATCCCAAACAGTAATTACTCGGATAACCTAACTCCATCAATTTGATATAAATCCCTGGAAGGTCAGTATACTGCATTGTCAGTAACAATTTGGGGTCACGCATCCAGTGACTAACTCCAAAAGCATTTTCAACATAATTCTCCTTCGAGGTTAATACGCTTCCTTGCATTGCACAGTAAGCTGTCCAATAGACTTGTGTTTCCTTGTTAGCCAAACCAGAATCCCAACTGTGTAAAGCGGCTTTTGCTACTGTGGTGCGGTAAACTTGGGCTGTCATAAAGCCAACGCTGGAATTATTAGTTTTGAAATTATGCTCAAAAATAGCTTTACCATCTTGTCGCAATTCATCTTGCTCGATATTGTAGCAATGCTCGTACAAAATTTCCCCAGTGGGAATATGACGGCAAGAAAAATTTAAAAATATTAATGATATTTCCGGATGCTTGGTAATATTTTCAATAATATATGCGATCGCATCCACTCTAATTGGATCGTCATCACCAATTACCCATACATATTCGCTAGTCGCATTGTCCAAACAATAAGCAATATTAAACATTACACCAAGGTTTTTTTCTTGGCGTTTGTAGATAAATTGCATATTATTAAACTTATCTTGATATTTCTCAACTATTTCTTGGGTATTGTCCGTCGAGCAATTATCAGTAATAATAATTTCACAATCGGACTCAAATCCTTTGAGTGCTTCAGATAACCAAACGAGCTTCTCCTCTACATAGTTACTACGGTTATAAGTTGGTATAGCAATTGTTAGTAATTTTTTCATATTAGTTTTTCTAGGAGATAGTTGTTAGGTAATCATTCTTTGTTGTTTCTGATTCTGGATTATGTATTTTATCTGATTATTCTTCTTCTTCTGTTTCAATGTTCCTGGGTGATTAAAACCTGGTAGATAACGGAATCGAATACAACCTCTAAAAAGACCGCTCAGATATGCGAACTCTTTTAACCAACTATTCAACGTAGTGCGATCGCGTATCTTCAAAAGTAGTAGATGTAAGCAAAACTTAATTGGTGTTTTAATCCAAGTTGTAGCATATACCATTTGTGGTAAACCAAAAGGTTGGTGTCTTTTGTATAGCAACACTTCATAGAAACCCCAACGATATTCCCGTCGCATCACAGAACGAATATCTGGACGCAGACGAATCTGAATAATAGCGTTTGCTTCCTCATGTAATTTTACTCCAGTTAACTGAATTCTCCAGCAATAGTCGCAATCTTCATGAAATTCCATATTTTCATCAAAACCACCTATTGATTGATGAATGGAACGCTTAATCCCAAGGTTGCCAGCACCTTTATATGGAAAATAGGGATGATGGAAAGCAACTCCATCACCATTTTCCTTTTGATAACTCTTGACTAACCAAGCTTTGTTCAATTTCAAGTATTTATCCCAACCACCAACAAAATCATAACGGGAAAGGGCTATACCCATTGCTGCAACCCAACCTGGTTCGACAACATCGTCCGCATCACAAAATGCTAAAGCTTCACCCTTCGCTGCATTCGCTCCCACATTTCTAGCATGGGAAGGTCCCTTCTTTTTCGATGCATCAACAATACGTAAATTAGGTAAAATTTCTTGATATTGCTCGACAATATCTATGGTTGCGTCCGTGGAACCATTGTCAGCAACAATAATTTCCCAAGGTTCTGACCAGTCTTGGTTGACAAATGCATCTAACTGCTCGCAGATTGTATCAGCTGCATTATAACAGGGTATTACTACACTCAATTTGACCATTTTTTAATTTATTACAACGAACTACGTATTAATGACTACAGCCATAATAGTGTAAGAAAACACGCTTAAAATCAATTTTCCGTGAATTCACAGTAAATTTTTGGCATTTTTTGTAATCTTTGTTTGAGGATGCCAGCAATACTTGATACTACGCTTTCGGACAATCGAAAGCCTCGCTTCAGAAAAGCAAGTCGATCTTGTCCCTAGATTCTTCTAGTGGGTGATACTTCTAAATGACACCAATTTGAAATCAGAATAGGGCAGACGAAGGTTTTAAAAGCCCGTGTAATGGGTATTTACAATCCAAAATCGTACGATCGGTACTTAAGATGAAGGAAAAAGTTGGGTTTCTTGAGTCTTCATTCAAGTTTTAGGCTTTTCCAAGTGGATAAAGCTGATTTCTGGGATATTTAGGAAAGAAATTTAAATAATTTACATATATTGTGGAATGGGCATCCTGCCCGTTCTTCATTTAGGATGCAGGCAGGATGCCTACCCCACAATAAAAATTGCTTTCTTATTTTATTCACAATCCTTAGCTTTTAATTAATACTAACTAGTACAGAGAACGTGGAAATAAGCGTACATCCTTTTGCGTCTCCTGCCTTCTTGTACTATTTACTAACCCTTAAACCATTTCTCTATTTCTGCTGCGAACTCTTCTCCATTCCAATCATGGACGTGGTAGCGAGGTAGTCGATAAGTTTGACTGCGAAACCAAACCACATCTTCAACAGTCGAGCAAGCACATTCTAAACCCGTTTGTTCGGCTAAGGTCATTGTTTCGTCTATAAAACTTCCGTATGGGTAGGCAAAAGTGGTTACTGGACGGTTGAGGAGCTTTTCGAGGTCAACTTTACTTTGCTGGATTTCTTTGAGTTGATATGCTGATGGATGATCGGCAAGGGATGGATGATTGACGGTGTGAGCGCCAATTTCTGCCAGCTTTCCGGAACCAAGGGTAAGTATCTCATCTGGTTGGAGCGAACGGTCTTCTGATGTTGCAACTACTTCTCGACCAACCCAGACTTCTATTTGCTGCATTGCTTCGATAATATCTTGTTCTGGAAAAGTCCGAACAGTTTGCCAAATTAAGTAGTATAAGTTTAGACGAGTACCGGGTTTGCTTTCCCAGACTTTAGCTCCTTTGTCCCGTTGTAAATCGGCTTCAGTATAATCGACAGCTGTACCTAAATCCCAAGCATAAGAATTTCCACTGACATTAATAGTTAATTTTGCAGGTAATCTGCCAGGTTGTAAAAGTAACTGTTGCAGTCCATCCCACCAGAAATTAACTGTTTTGCCGATATGACCTGTAGCGATAAAGAAAGTAGCGGGAATGTTGTAGCGTTCTAGGATGGGTTTACCTTTGTAGAGATTGTCTGCATAACCATCATCGAAGGTGACAGCTACTGCGCGATCGCTCATATTACCATTTTGTGAGATTGAGATAATTCTCGCAAACTCATTGGTTTTGCCAGTTTTTGCAATACCTCCATTTGCTCTTGGAAATGTTTTGGTGAAACGTGCAACGACCAAGGGTCTAAGGTTGGTTCTCCAATTCGGTGATACATTAAAATTAGCCCTTTAGGCATTACTTTCATTACTGCCTGACGTGCGGTTTTACGCAATTTATCTTTATTAATTAAGCTGATTGCCATTCCCAAAATCTCCTTTTTGATAACCTAAACTTAAAATATTTGACAATAAAATCAGTTCTGTTTGTACAAACAGAACTTAAGAAATACGAATAAAGCAGATGCGATACTTGCGATCGAAAAGTATCAGATGAAGGTAGGTTTTCTCTGATGGCACATCACCCAATTTTGCTTATTGGCAACATATGGTAAAGTTATAAATAATTACCATGACCCCAAAATACAAATAACTGAAGCAGAGCCATATTATCTCGAATTATGTAACTTTAACTATTCCTAAAAGCAGCATATGGGGAATATAAAGACAAAATATGAGAGAACAAAGAGTATTTATTAATACTATTATAAAATAAATATTACAGTATTTTTTACAAGAGAAAATATAGATTGTGTAAAAACTGTCAAAATAATTTATAGTTATGCTGAAGTTTTCTCCCATGGAGAATAAAAATTGTATTGCAGTTAAATCGATATATCAGTATATAAACATATAAATGTACTAACACATCACTATATAAATATAGCAGAATTAATAATATCTTACTTGACAAATGCGCTCTACAATTTTATGTGGTGTGCAGCTTTTGCCCTAGCTTTGTTTTATGAAATTTTACTATTTACTAGTGTCTATTAAAGCCAAACTTCCTTTAATCGTTCTGTCTACGTTGATAGTGCTAACACTTTTGCTGACAAATGCTTGTGGGCAGCAATTGTCTCCACAAAACTCCTCATCCACGGACGGAAATCGATCGCAAACACTAAGTCAAGCACCAACTCCAACATCTCACGTCACATTAGTACAAGCGAAAGCACCTCCGCAAGTACGCAAACGACAAAATACACCGTTAAAAAACTCCTTTAGTTGGCAAAATGTGAATATTCAAGGGATGGGTTATGTTACAGGGTTGGTAATATCCCCGCAAACTCCCAATGATGTGTATGTGCGAACCGATGTTGGTGGAGTTTATCGCTGCGATCGCACAAATAATTCCTGGTTTCCTTTAATGGATATGTTTAATACTAACTTTTCCAAAGGAGGAATCGGGGTTGAAAGCATTGCGGTTGATGCATCTAAACCCAACCGTATCTATGCAGCTGTCACTCGCAATAATTCCAGTTTTCAAGACGGTGATGGTAAGCAAAAATATAAATATTCCGGTGAAATTATGGTTTCCGACAACCGGGGAGAGTCTTGGCAAGCAACTGGATTCGGGAAACATAATATATATGTTGGTGCAAACCAAGCATACCGTGCCGATACGGGTGAAAGATTAGCAGTTGATCCGAATAAATCTGGTTTAGTTTACTTTGCCTCCCGCCGTCACGGACTTTGGCGAAAAGAAGGTAGTCTGGATTGGGTAGAAGTCGCAGGTGGTTTACCCGCAGCCACCAGTTTACCAGAATATAAAAAATCCGATGGCAAAGATAACGAAGATATTCCCGGTTTTACATTTGTAGTCTTCGATAAATCCACAGGAAACCCAAATCAACCCACCCAAAATATTTATGTCGGGGTTCACGGTAGTGGAGTTTGGCAAAGTCAAGATGCTGGAAAAACTTGGCAAAATATCCAAGGTGCAGATAATCCTCTACGTGGTGCGATGGTGACAACCACTCCCTCCGGGAGTATCGCAGATAATGGTACGCTATATGTAGCTTTTGGAACTATCGGTGGTAACGGTAAAAACACCTCCGGTAGTCTGCGTAAATATGAAAATGGTGTATGGACGGAAATTACTCCCGATGGACAGGGACGAATGTATTCAGGGGTAACAGTACAACCCAATCAAGCGAATACAGTCATGGCAATATCCGACAAATTTGTTTACCGTTCCACCAATGGAGGTAAAACTTGGGATAAACAAACAATGGCAATGGGTGCATTTGATGCTAATCACCCCAAAGATACTGTAAATACTTCCGCACCAGGTTACTACCAAGCATACGCTTCCACAGGTGCAGCTTCGATTACCATTGACCCCAGCAATCCCCAACAAGTGTGGTGGACAAATGGTTGGGGAGTTGCCCGCACTGACGAAGTAACCGCCAAAAATCCCTCCTATAGATGGATTATGAATAATTTGGAAGAATTGGACTCGAACATGGTGCGAGTTCCACCCAAACCTAAAGCGCAGGGAGGTGCAGATTTAATTAGTGCGGTACAAGATAAAATTGGCTTTCGACACATCAACCACAACCAAGTACCCACCACAAGTATTAGTCCCAAAAATATACCCATTAATCCCGCTTTTAAATGGGCAAATCCGGAATGGACAACTTACCCCCAACCCTTTCCCCACGTAGCAGGAGCAACGGGAATCGACTACTCCTACAACAATCCCGATCGCATTGCCTTTGTGGGTTTTCACCAATGGCAAGGGTTTTGGGGAATACATGGCACATCTAACGATAACGGTCAAACTTGGCAAGCATTTGCAACTATTCCGACTGAGGAACTGTGGAAAAACGATAAGTCAGGAACAGAAAAAGCAAGTGCGATCGCAGGACAAATTGCTATTTCTCCAACCAATCCCCAAAATATGGTTTGGGCACCGACTTGGGGAACTTGGACGCACTACACTAAAGATGGTGGCAAAACCTGGCAATTATCGCGAAATCTCAACCCGAACCCCAAACCAGAACCCTTTGATGAGAAAAATAACGATCATCTGCATTACGCAGCGTTACCCAAATCCTGGGGTAACAGTATTAACCCGTGGGTGAGTTCGTATATTCTGGCAGCAGATCGAAAAGACTCCCAAGGCAAGACTTTTTATTATTTTGATGGTGGTGCGTTTTATTACAGTAATGATGGTGGGGCAAATTGGTACAAAAGTAAAGCTGATAAATTCCCTAGTTGGATACTTCGTCCTGCGATCGTTCCTAATCCCACACAGCAGGGTGACATCTGGATGAGTTTTGCTCGCAATCCTGAAGATGTCAATGCTAATCCTTTGTATCGTTCGACGGATGGGGGTAAGACTTTTAATATCGTCACATCTGTGAAAAGTTGCGAATTTATGGCTTTTGGTAAAGGTGCATCGGCAAAGATACCGTACATTTATTTATTTGGAAAAGTAGGAAATGCGACAAAGGATACCATGTATAAGTCCCAGGATATGGGTAAAACTTGGGTTCCTATTAGTGACCCCGATGTATTACAATTTCCAGGAATCACATATATGGAAGGTGATATGCGTACCTCTAATTTAGTATATGTGGCGCTGACGGGAAGAGGAATTATGGTAGGAAAAACATAATGTAGAGACGCGATGTATCGCGTCTGTCTAGGAAAATTATGAATTACAAATTACAAATTATAAAGTCACCAAGTACCCGTAATATGAGAAACTTGTCGATTAATAGTCGTAATATCTTTGATAATGAGTAATACAATTTCTGATATTTCCGTGAAAACAATCAATGGGCAAGAAAAAGTACTCAGTGAGTATGCTGGAAAGGTGCTTTTGATTGTTAATGTTGCGTCTTATTGTGGTTATACTGGGCAATATAGCGGATTGGAAAAGTTAAACCAAAAGTACAAAGATGCGGGATTGCGGGTTTTGGGTTTTCCTTGTAACGATTTTGGAGCGCAGGAACCAGGAAGTAATGAAGAAATTGTCCAGTTTTGCGATCGCAATTATGGTGTGACTTTTGATTTATTTGATAAGGTTAGTGCTAAAGGTGGTGATAAACATCCACTTTATGCTCGACTGACAAGTTCGGTTGAGCCAAAGGGTGATGTATCTTGGAATTTTGAGAAATTTATCATTGCTAAAAATGGCGAAATTGTCGCACGTTTCAAAAGTGAAACAACACCAGAATCATTAGATTTAATTACAATAATTGAAAGAGAGTTAACAAAATAGTTATTGGATATTTATTAGTAAGTAATGGGTGATGGGTAATTGTTATGCCCAATCCCCAATCCCCAATCCCCAATGCCCAATCCCCAATCCCCAATTCCCAATTTAAATTTATGAATGTTGCAATAATTGGTTGTGGTTATGTTGGTACTGCGGTTGCTAAATATTGGCAGCAGAAAATGACTTTGGTGATAACAGCAACTACCACTACACAGGAACGTGTTCAAGAATTACAAAATATTGCTCAAAAAGTTGTTGTTTTACAAGGAAGCAATATCGAAGGTTTAGAATCAGTTTTACACGGTCAAGATTGTGTGTTGTTGAGTGTTGCACCAAATCGCGGTATTTCCTATCAGGAGACTTATTTACAAACTGCTAAAACGGTTGTGGAGGCAATTAAGAAATCTTCGATTAAACAACTTATATATACGAGTACTTGTTCGGTATATGGTGATAAAAATGGTGTTTTAGTTGATGAAGAAACACCAACTGAGCCAAAGAATGAAAACCAAAGCACACTGAATGAAACTGAGCAAGTTTTACTGACAGAATTAAAAGATAAATTACATGTGTGTATTTTACGATTAGGTGGGATTTATGGTGTAAATCGCGAACTTGTAAAAATCTATAGTCGAATTGCCGGAAAAACCCGTCCAGGGGATGGTAGCGAAGCCGCAAACTGGATTCATTTAGATGATATTGTGGGAGCAATAGAGTTTGCTCGACACTATCATTTAGTAGGGATTTATAATTTAGTTGATGATGCTAATTTATCCAGTCGTGAAATTTGCGATCGCGTTTGCGAAGTCCATAATTTACCCAAGGTAACATGGGATGCTTCACAATCGAGCGATCGCTATTACAATGCTAGAATTTCTAACCAAAAAATCAAAGATGCTGGCTATAAGTTGATTCATCCACAAATGCTTTTCTAAACTTAATTTCAAGTTCACAATTACAACTTACAATCAAACTTAAATTATCAAATTTAAATTAAAACTTAATTACAAGCTAACGTTATGATTACTCAAGATAAAATTTCAAATCCAACTCAGTTCTATACTTGGGAAAAATATAATTGTTCCTACGAAGTCCAAAATCCAAATGGTAATAATATACCTTTGGTATTAATTCATCCTATTGGTGTTGGTTTATCACGAAAATTTTGGAGCAACTTTTGTATTGAATGGGAAAAAAATAATAATTCTAGTTATAATCCCAATCATAATTTAAATCCAATATTTAGTCCTGATTTGTTAGGTTGCGGTGATGGAGATATGCCAAAACTAGCTTATACTAGTGATATTTGGGCAAAACAGTTAAAGTATTTTATTGAAAATATTATTCAAAATAACATTCAAGATAACGAAAAATCTACTCAAAAATCTGTAATCTTAGTAGTGCAAGGTGCTTTGTTTACTGTTGCGCTAGAATTGGTCAAAATAGCTCCAGATTTAGTAGAAAAAATTGTCATTTCTGCTCCTCCTCCTTATAATTTGATTAGCGAGGGAACGGCAGAATGGAGAAAAAATTAGCTTGGTCTATTTTTAGTTCTCCATTTGGTAATTTATTTTATCGCTATGCACGGACAGAAAAATTTCTGCGTAATTTCTCGATTCGCAGACTATTTTTTAGTAGTGAATCTGTTGATTCTCAATGGTTAAATCCATTAATTACAGGTTCGATAAATATGGCAAGTCGCTATGCTGTATTCTCATTTTTAGCAGGATTTTGGCGTAAAAATTATAGTGATGCAATTAAATCTATTCAACAACCGACATTAATTGTATTAGGTGAAGGTACAACTAGTGTCAGCAAAAAAGGAATTACTAAAACAGCAAATGAATGGTTAGCTGATTATTTAAATGTTTTTCCGCAAAGTCAAGGGAAGATTATTTCCGGAAGAAATGTTTTACCCTATGAGTCAGCAGTTGAATTTGTTAGTGCAGTTAGTTCATTTTTAGTTAATAGTTAGGGTTGAATTATAACTCTTATTCCCTACTCCCTATTCATCAAATAATAATGCCAGAGAATACGTGTTGCAACAGCACGAAATGGTCGCCATTTTTCGGCAATTTTTTCTATCTCTTGATGAGTGGGACGTATGGGTAAATTTTTAAGTTTTTGATATGCTAAAATGACACCCAAATCACCTTTCGGAAAAGCATCTGGACGCTGTAAAGACATCATTAAATAAATATCTATTGTCCATTCTCCAATTCCTTTGATTTTGATTAATTCTTGTCTTAAAATAGCTTCATCTGCTCGTTCTAATGTATCTAAATCGAGTTGTCCACTAGTTATTGCATTTGCTAAATTGCGAGTATATAAAATTTTCTGACGACTTAAACCGACTGCTTGTAATTGTCCATCATCAAGCTTGAGGAAGTTCTCTGGTGATAGCGGTATTATTAAACTTTGCAAACGGTTATAAATAGAATTTGCTGCTGCTACTGAAACTTGCTGTCCTAAAATTATGCGTATCAGTCCAATAAAACCTTTTTCCCGTTCCCAATTTGGTGGATAACCGTAGGTTTCAATAATATATGCCAAATCACAATCGCATTTCGTCAGTTCTTGGATTGCTTGTGCGATCGTTTCTTCTGTAAGAGGTTGAATAGGTGTTAGCATATCGTAATTTATATCCAATTTTTCTCTAATTTTCGTCTAATTTTTTATTAAACAAACCTGTAAATAAATCGTTAATAATTGCCGTACCAAGTAAAATTAAACTACAACCAAATATCATCGATTGCGTAATTTCTTCTTGAAGGAAAATCTTACCCCAAATCATTGCAAAAACTGGTATTAAATAAGTAACCGTTAGAGATTTAGTAGCACCAACGCTATTTAATAAGCGGAAATATAGGATATAAGAACAAGCTGTTGAAAATAAAGAAAGTACGATAACTGCAAAAATGACTGTGGTTGTAGGTAGTTGTGTCGGTACTGTAAAAGGCATTAATGGTAATAGTATGATTGCTGCACTTAATAAATTACCTGTTGCGATCGCTAATGCTGAAACTTCTGATAAATGTTTTTTTGCGTATGGTGCTGCAACTGCGTATAAAAATGCTGCTAAAAATGCTCCACTCACTGAATATACAAATGATTGTGTGATTACAAAATTTTTCCAACCTACTATAATCACGACTCCAGCGAATCCAATTATTAATCCAACTATGCGATTAATTGTTAGTTTTTCTTTTAGCCAAATAGAAGCAACAACTGTCCCAAATAAAGGACTAGTTGCATTTAAAATTGAATTGAAACCAGAAGGTAAGAATTGTGATGCAAATGCAAATAATACAAATGGAATTGCTGTCCCAATACAACCTATTACCATTATTGGGATTATATTTCTGCGAATTTCCCCTAATAGCTGAAAGTAGATTGTAAATAAAAGTAGTACTAAACCTGCTAATAAAACGCGGATTTCAATTAACCAAATAGGACCAATAATCGGGGCAGCAATTCGCAAAAATAAGAATGAACCACCCCAAAGTCCTGCTAATATTAAAAGTTGAATTATATCGATTATTTTCATTCTTTTCTTTCTGTTTCTAAGAGTTGCTTTTTCCTTTCCAATCCCCATTCATATCCACCCAAACTTCCATCACTCCGTAGAATACGATGGCAGGGAATGACTAATGCGACTGGGTTTGCACCACAAGCAGTTCCAACTGCACGTACTGCATTCGGTGTACCAATTTCACGGGCAATTTCTGCATAGGTACGGGTTTCTCCATAGGGAATTTTTTGTAATGCTTGCCAAACTTGGATTTGAAATGCTGTTCCCCGAATATCCAATGGTAAGTCTAAATGAGGTTCGCTTCCGACTATAAAATTTAGGATTGTTTGTACCCAATCTCGATATGCGGAGTCGTCACGCTGAATATTTGCTTGGTGAAATTCTTGATATAAACAATGTTCTAATTCCTCGATATTATCGCCCAATTTTAGCGAGCAAATTCCTTTTTCAGTCATTCCTACAAGTAAATATCCTAATGTGGATAATTCTATTGTGTAAGTAATATTAATACCTCTTCCAGCTTGCTGATATTTTTTAGGTGTCATTCCTAACTGTATGGCAGATTTTTCATATAAATTACTACTCGAATTGTAACCAGTTTCATATAAAGCATTTGCGACATTTGTACCCGACTTTAAACTAATTTTGAGTTGTTTTAATCGCTGTGCTTCAATATATTGATGAGGTGTAACACCAACAATTCTTTTGAAATTGCGTTGTAAATGGTAGAGACTGAAGTCAAATTTTTGTGCCAAATCTTTTAATGTCGGAGGATTATCTAATTGTATTGCGATTAGGTCACATATTTGTTGGATTAATTCCAGATGTGGTTCTGCTGTAATTTGATTTGGACGACAGCGCAAACAAGCACGAAACCTGATTTTTCAGCAGTTTCACAGTTGGAGAAAAATCTGACATTTTTTCGGTGTGGTTTCCGGGATGGGCAAGATGGACGACAATATATTTTGGTAGAAATAACACCGTAAACAAATAAGCGATCGCATGTAAAATCCTTTTCTAAAACAACTTGCCAATATTCATCTTCGTGCATCTAATTATCCTCGCGATTCTTCACTTGTATTGAGATTAACCGATTGGATTGAGCAAAATCTACCTGTTTCTTGCGCTCGATATTTAATAAAGCTCAACAGTCATAATTATTCGCATATTCGAGTACTCTTTCCCAACCCCATCTCCATGCAGTTTCTACGAGCATTTCTTTGCCATTGGTGAATTTAATATATTCTCGACTTTCATCGATAAAAACATCCGCTACTAAGCGATTTCGTACATCATTTCCCCAGATTTTTGCTGCACCATCCCACCATTTTTGACCTTGAGATTTTAACCCTTCGATATTTAGAAAATCATCATCCCATTCTTTTGGTTTCCATTGTTCGGTTAAAGCACGAAATAATATTTGGTTAGGTACAATTTCTTTTTTCTGTTCGTGTAACCACAAGCTATAACTAATTGCTGCTCGCAAAGCATCTTCAAGTCCAAAAATACAATTTTCTAGAGCATCTTGAATATGATTATTGGCAAAGTTGACACCAATCGCTATCAAAGCAGGTTCGTATTTTTTAAAAATTTCGTATTCTATTGAATCTTTATCCCACAGCACGCTTAAGTATCCTCTTTTTTGCTACAGTACTATTAATGAAAAAACCAGGAGGTAGAAGGTAGAAGGCAGAAATCAGAAGTCAGAAGTCAGAAGTTAGAAGTTAGAAAACATCAATTAAAATATTAAGTGTAAAAATAAAGGTGAAGTAGCATTATTTAGGAAACATAATTAAAGATGTAAAAATACGATTTGAATTTTTTAATAATTAATGAAACTGAAAATTGTATTTTGTAAAGATTTTATTTAAAATAACCTTCAGTAAGTAGGTAAAAATCTCATATATTTAAAGACAGGCATTTTCTATAAATAGGATATCCTTGTTTAAATCTTATGCTTTCTAAATTTGTCAAACACGGGAAACAAGCTTATTGATACTCAACGATTTATTTATAGAGTATTCTCAATTCTGACTCCCAAATTATTCTTCATCTTTATCTATTTTGGCATATACAGGAAAAAGCTTGTAGGAGAAAGAGAGAAGATGCCTTATGATTGAGAATTGCAAGATGCTAAAAGCATTAAGTACAGAGCGAATCCTACGGAGATTATTACAGTAGCTTATTTAAGTCACAAGCTGATAATATAGGGTAAATTTACAGGTATATTCTCTTGAGTTGGCATGGATTGAGTCAAAAACTAAAGCTAAAATTTACTATACTTTTATTATTAGTATTCATAGCAGTATTTGCGGTGTTACAACTTTCACCAAAACAACCGCAACTAGTACAAAGTGAAAGTAATTACGCAAAACATATACGTCAGGATTTTAATCAACCTAGCTTTTATCCTATTACAAAAATTCCATCTGAAAATCTTTATAAACCTGTTGCGAATTGGATTGGAAGATTAATTTTACCGACGAAACAACAACTACAAGATGGTTTAGATTGGGTATGGATAGAAGTACAATCTGCACCACCAACAGCAGAAAATTTGGTGGGAAAAACTGTTCGTTTGCAATGGCAAAAAAATCAAGATTTACTTGCTTATGTCGAAGCGGTAACTAGAGATATAAATTTCACTCCCGAAGTTCTCCAAAGCCAAAAACAAGGCATTATTCACCCATTTAGACTTAATGATATTCGTCAGGTAGGAGTTTTACGTTCTTTAGCTGGTGCAAGTCCAAATGATGATGTAATTGTTGCTTTAGATGCAAATACAATAATTACTCAAAGCCAAGAAAAATCTATTATAGAAATTGACCGTGAACCTATTTTAATCACTGGTAAATTTTATGGTTTAGTCAAAATTATTAAACCAATTCAGCCTAATTTTAAATCTAGTTACAAAAATATTTTACCTCCAAAACAAAACCAGTATCATGACTACTTTTTGGTCAAACATTACAACCCGAATTCTCATAACTTTGATGGAATCGAAGACACTATTCGCATTCCCCAACAAGCTATAGATACAAGAAATTTTGCCCCTTCAACCCCCCAGCAAATCGAAAAATCACCCGCAGGTAAAAATGGTTGGTATATTTACGGTGCTAACGATGTAAATAATCTATTTACCGTTCAAGCGATCGCACCTTATTCTCTGTTCCAAATTCAACCGAATCAAACCATAATAGGTGAAGAATTAAGCTTAAATTATATTCAAAAATTGAATTGGCAAAATACGCAAGCAAACAAAGGTAAATTAAACACAGTATTCATCAACCCAGTCGAATCTACATCAACATGGCAAAAAGGCGATAAAGCAATCCTACTACATTCATTCGGTGGAATTGGTGGTAAAAAAGCCGAACCCTTGGGAGTAGTGGAAACCATTACCGGACATTTTGCTTTTGGAACCGCAGAAGTTATTGAAGACAAATTTACAAAACAATTACGCTTCGATATCAAATATCATCAAATTTATGCCCATAACCCCGATGGAATTATTCCCGGAACCCACACATGGGCAAATTATATGGGTAACTTACAACATGGATGGTTATCAACACGTCCAGTTTCAGATATTCTAATTAAATATGAACCCGTAACCCAAGATTATGATTTTGATGGTGTCAAACTTTCACCATTTAATCAATTCCAACAACAATTACAAATTGCGATCGCACGTTATCGGGTTGGTGATGGTACTGGTGGAGCAATGGTATCACCAGCAACTTCCTGTGTGCAAGACTCCAGTCAAGCGCTTTATGCAACAATATTAGCAATTAAAAGCCAAGTCGCTCAAAACCGGCAAATTCAAGCTTGGTTAAAGGCAAATCCAAATCATCCCCAAACATTACGTTTTCAGCAGTTAATTGAGTTAGGTAAATCTTTAGAAAAGCAATTAGCACCTTTGGGAATAGTTCGTGCAGATTGGCAGAGTCAAGCGAGTATATTAGCAGGAACAAGAAAGACCACAAACATATTTAAAGATGGTAGTATTTGGGCAGGCTTAACAACATGGCGAACAATGATGCCAAGACAAGCACATGATGATATCGCCACAATATTCTTGAAACGTGGTGCAATTATGCAAATTTTGCGAACCAATCAAGTAGGTGGTTGGCAAGCTGATATTATACCTCTTGCACCAACAGTTTTTTTTGGACAAATTAAGATTCCTTTTACCGATATTTCACCACTTCCAATTCTTCTCAATCGAATTTTAGCGTCATTAGCATTTCTCACGTTTTCAGATTGGTTAGTTATTGTCACCACGCTAGGAATTTATAGTATTATTGCCATACCTTTAGGCTTTAAATTTGGCTTTTTACATTTGCAAATTTGGTCTGCAAATTGGGTAAATAAATGCTTGTTAATTTTGCGTTGTTTATTTTTACCTGCAATTGTTGAAGAATTATTCTTTCGAGTTTTACTACTGCCCCATCCAATTGAAATCACAAGTTGGTTTAAATGGGGATTGTGGGGAATTTTTAGTTTAGTGTTATTTGTGATTTATCATCCATTGAATGCGAAGACACTTTTTAAAGCCGGATTTCCTACGTTTTATAATCCGGTTTTTCTGGGTTTAGCTGCATTATTGGGAGTAGCTTGTACTGTTGCCTATGGGTTGACGGGTTCGTTGTGGGTTGTGGTTTTTATTCACTGGGTTGTGGTGGTGGTTTGGTTAATTGTTTTTGGGGGAATTGGGAGGTTTTCTAACATTAGAATTGGTTAATATATAAAATATAGATTTTTCGTGCAGAGACGCAGAGAGAATAAAGAAATATTTGGCTGAATCGGGTTGAAGTATCAATCAGAAATTTGGGAATACTAAGGTGTAGTTAAGATTAAATACTATCTGGCAGTTGGTTATGACTGGTTTGTTTGTTTTTGTTGCGATCGCTCTTGTTGTTCTCGTAATTTTCTCAGCGAGCAAAGCTTTAAAGCGTCAAAAAGTTCAAACACGTGGTTATTCTCGTTCAAGTGGTTCTCAAGGTGATGATTTCGATCTGGATTATGCAAATAATAGCTATGAAGTTAGTAGTGCTTCAGAGATGAATTATAGCAACGATAATTCTAGTAATTATTCAGACTCTAATAACTCTGACGATTACAGCAACAGTTCCAACGAACCGAGTAATAATTCTAATTCCAGCGTTTGCGAATCAACTAGCAATTATGAATCTAATGATAATTCTAGTTATAGCAGTAGTAATTATGACTCAAATAGTAGTCCTAGCTATGATTCTGGTGGTAGTTATAGTAGTTATGAATGAATCAAGATGACTAAATCAAAATCATTATATTTAACATTTTTAGAGTGGGCAAAATGCTCGCTCTATTTTTATTTTCCCAAATTATAATTTTTTTTGAATCTCTAAATAAACAGAACTTGAGTATATTTTAATCTATATTCTACATTTTGATTAAGTGTGACATTGGTAAAAAACAGAGAACATTTATCTGAAATCACTATTGTCAACTAATAACAGAATATTGATATAAAAAAAACAAAAATATTAAGTATAAATCAAAAAATATCACTTGATTAACTAGATAAATTATTGGCAGTCATTTGGGAAAAACCAATAGGAGAAGAAAATGAAGGAAATGAAAAAAAACTACGCAACTATCGATGGCAATGAAGCGATCGCACGGATTGCTTACAAATTAAATGAAGCGATCGCAATTTATCCTATCACCCCTTCTTCGTTAATGGGAGACAGCGCGAGGTAGATAACAGACTACTCAGTCTGTTTTGTGCGAGTATCCTGACTTTTCTGACTCAATCACGTGCGCGTAACCCAACCCGGAATAAGCAAAAGCATCGCGGGCATCGCGACTTTTGCGACTTTTGCGACTCGGTTGAGTGCGCGTGATGCCGTCGGAAAATGATGTCCGGTTTCAAGAAGTTTTGCACATTCCGGAGTTTCCGGAGTTTCCGGACTCGGTTGAGCGTGCGCGTGAAAAAGTATCCGCAGTTTTTGCAGTTTTTGCAGTTGGTTGTGCGTGCGCGTGAACCGGAGGTCGCCAAGGACATCGCAACCTCCCCACAACCTTAACTACTTAAATCCCCAGAGTCGGGAATTACACACACACCTACGTGCTAGAAAGAAAAGTAAGAAACGGCTACCCAAACAAGTAAGAAACGGCTACAATCTAGACATAGCAAGACATACAGTCGATAGATGAGGCAATGTTGAGCAAATCTTTTAGACGGTTGTGGCTCATATAATTCATGCACAGCAAAGATTTTTGCTAAAAGTAAGAAAGCCATTACTTACTCGTTTCTTACTTTTGGGATTTTGTGGTTAATAAATAGAAATTAAGCTTATTATTTTTCTAGGTAGAAAAAACTAGAGAAAGATATGCGACCGCAATTAAATTTGGCATTGGACGATTATCCCGAACTACCGGAGAAGCTGAAAAAGTATTGTAAGTACAAAGGGTATAAACTATCTGAATTTTGCGCCCGCATACTGAATGCTGCTGTTGAGGAAGGAATTGCGGAAATATCGAATTTTGAGACAACCGAGCAAAGGTTAAACCGGATTGAGTCTGAGTTAGGGAAATTGGAAGAATTGCGATCGCGGGTTGCCGAACTGGAATCAGAAATTAAGAATTTGGTGCAGCGCGAATTTTTACGGGAGGAAGTAAAAATTAAGGTTGAGGATGAGGGGTTGTCGCGGCTGCGATGCTTGGAATGTGGGCAAGTCGGAGGGCATAAAAAATCTGGATTCAATCGTCAAGGGAAACAACTGTACTACTGCGGGAATCCAGACCATAAAACGAGCGAAGGGGGAAAGTATCGATCGCATAAATTCGAGTTTCAATGAAAACAAAAAAACCTCCCAAGCTCGAAAGCCTGGGAGGTTTTTTGTTTAAGGGTAGGGACAGGATGAGGACAAAGTGAGAACAGATTGAGAGCATGTCACAGGGTCTTGGGTGTCGGTGTCGGTAATCTTCCCAAGCCCGAAAGCCTGAGAGGGATTTTTCTTAGCTGTGTGAAACGTTTCACACTTGCCTTAAACGTAGTTCAGTTAAGAACTTAGACTGGTCAGATTTGGGCTTTTCAAGCCCCCGCCTTTAGGCGTGGGGTGTCTGACCAAGCCTAAACAAGTCGCGACTTCTGCTGATAATAGAAACCCGACGTAGTTCACACTACTGTCCTCACGGTGTAACCTTTGCGGCACCACTGAACGAGTAGCCATCTATCTGAATCTTTGTCCAACGCTGGTTTAAGACGGAAGTTAAAGACATCTGCCCAGACTTCTACGCCATATTGGCTAACAAATTCCGACTCTAGTTTTTTGAATTGTGTCCAATTGCGATCCGATATTGCCGTCAACATGGGAATAACGATATTGACTGGTACTAGGGTTGCTGTTTCATTCATTTGAGTTACGCGATCGCAATAGTCGTAAAATTTCGTTAATGCTCGCATCTGTATTTCGAGCATTAGCTTTTAGCTCTCTAATATCTGATTTTACCTGTCTCATGTCCCCTGCTAGCCCAGTCGCTAAGGTTAGTAACTGAGATATTGCTACTTGTTGCGTACCGTATGTGCTGGTTTGTACCTTAAGGCTATTTACCTCGACTGTAAGGTCATTTATGCGATCGTAAATGTCGTCAAATCTAGAATTGTCTACTTCGCTCAACTGGATAACCTCAAAACTATTAGATTAATCGTGCCACAATACAACAACAAAAAAAACACCTCTCAAGCGCGATATGTGAAGCACAACGCTTCGCGAACGCCTGAGAGATGTTTTTTAAGTGTTTTCTAGCCTTTTTCTTAAAGCTTCCAACCTTAAGGCTGTTTCTTTCAAACTGTCCATATTCGCTTTTATTGCCAAGTCTAACTCAGTTACTTCAGGCGGTCTTGCTGTTGGCTTTGGCAACGACAGGTAATGTTGAAGTGCAGCTTTGTCGCCAGGGTTTTTAAACAGTAAGTAGTCTTGTAATTGGCGATAGGTCATCTGGGTGTAATCGCTCATTTTGCCCTAACAGATGGATATACGGTATAGTTTCTCACAATTGCTGTACCTGATTCCTCCTCCTGCTTTTTGAGCCGTTTTATCTCATCTTTTACCAAATTTATATACAACTGTTCCTCGTTGTTAAATCCTTTAAAAGTTCCGTTCTCTATTCGAGTTAAATAATCATCATCATCACTATTTTTTAATAGATTCATAGTACTATTCATTAATAGTAATTGTCGATTTGTAGAGTAAGTAATCTTTGTCCTGAGTTTGTCCTGAGTTTGTCCTGTCCTGTGTCCTAGAGACTGGGACACTTGTCCTATCGTTCAGGACAAGCATTTAGGACAAGTTTTAGGACAGGACAGGACACAGGACAAAGGGTAATTAATGTTAGGTAATACTGTACCCGTCCGTCTCGTTACCCTGGATTAATTCCTCTGTAATAAGCTTTGCGATCGCACCTCGGATGAGTTCAATCTTTGATAGCTCTGGGAGGTTTCTTTGTATGTGTTTCTTGAGTGTGTCGAAGGTTATTGATTCAGAGCTAATGATTTTATCGAGAATACAATTAAGTAATCTGGGGTCAGTGTTTATTTGCACTTCATCTTGAATTGTTGTTGGTTGCTCTGATATAGAGAACAATCTTTCAAGCTCTTCAACAGGAGTTAATTTTGATTCAATACTTGATATATCCTGTCGAGTATCTCGGTCAAAATTAGAGTAATTAGTTAGCTTTGGCATTGAATACCACTCACCCGTCTTGCCAAAATAAACCGCTCTTTTTACCTCCGACTTTTCAATCAATTCATCTAAATTAGTCGGCTGTTTGAACATGGCAGCGCGTTTCCATTGGTTCATTGCACCAACATTTTCAGAACTAACTAAAGCGATGGTTACTAGTTGGGAACTTGCACTTAAATCGATACCTGAACCACCCACAAAGGGGGATTGAGCAACAAACCAAATATTTTTACCAGCGACATCCCCAAGGCTAGTTAAAGAGCTTAAACGGTCGATTAAAAGTGTCGATTTACCTAGCTTAGACTTCAATCCTAAGACTGTTCCTTCATCCAATACCAACAAGGTTCTATATCCTTCTTTATCGTTTGCGATCGCATATTCGTTAAATTCCTCAAAACATTTTTGCAACCACTTAATCACGACATCTGGCGATTCAGTTTCGCATTTATAGCGTTTCACGATATCAGCGACACCTTCTGTATATCCGTATTCCTTGGGGTCGTTTTTGGGGTCAACATAGAAGATTCTCAGTTTAGGATGCTTGGACTTGGCTACCCGCAAAGCATTACTAATTAGCATCCCTTTCCCAGTACCAGATATCCCCAATACCAAGCTGTTACTGATGCGGTCGGTCATGCTGGCAATAATATCCAGTTCGTTCCCTCCATGAAAAGTATCCGTGACTGTTTGGGTTAGAGCAACGGGGGAGGCATCGGGTTGAGAAGTGGTCAATTCTTTCTGTGGGGCAAGACTCGGTAATTGTTCTCGACCTTCCTGATAATCTTCGTAAAAATCCATTGCGTCATTTGAAAAGGCTAGCCCCTCAATTTGTGCAAACTGTAACTCTGCAAGTATTTGCTCTTCCCCGTTCTGTTGCAAATAAGCTCTAAAGTGCCCCCCATCTAAGACATGAGCAACACAACCAGCCTCACGGATGTACTTTTTATTTTTATCGGAATTACAGGCTTTCTGGATGCCCTTCAGCACGAAATAAGCCCCAACGACAGCACCGAGTACAGGAGTACTAAAACTAGCAACACCTACCCCTAGAGCCAAACCTATTACCAGTGTTTCGGGTGCTTTGTCGTTATCCGCAGTTTTATAAGCAATTACACTCCAATCTGTAGCCGTTTTGTGCAGCTTGTTTGGGTTGAACCTTGTCATAATAGAATCTCCAATAAAAGTTTGTATACTGAGGCAACCACACCCCATTCGATGGGTAGCGTCACGCTGTTGTGGTTGCTTTTTTCTATTTACGTGGTTCCGACGCTCGCTTTGCAGTGAATGCAAGCTTCCCAACCCACAGCAGTAAGTTAAGTCCGATTTCAACCCCGAACAGGGTTATCAAAGCTAGCATCAAGTTAGTACCATTAATTTTCTGCCATTGCCCTGTCATTACAAAGTAGAAAAAATCAGTGATTTTACCGCTTGCTACTGGGCTGTACCGCCAAAAACAGATGCAAAAATCAATTACATAAGCACATAGTCGAATCTTGCTCAAGTTCTCTAAAAAGCTAACTGGTAATTTGTTGTAAGCTTTTTTTAATCCAGCAACAGTCGGGTCATCATTTTCCTTGATGCCGTATTTACTTTGACTTTCCGCATCTTGGATGACCTCTTGCAGGAAGCCAGGATGGTTATAGAGGATGACTGGCATCACTTCGATTAATTGGAATGTCGCCCATAAGGCTGCACCAACAACCCAAACAACACCAACACCTAACCCAGACGCGATCGCATTAACTATAGGAATGAAGCTAATAAATTTGATGAAAGATTGGTCAACAACCGTAACCCCCAAAGCATTAGCAGCATCAACATACGGTTTGATATTTACGAATGCGATCGCAACCATTGAAAGTAAAATCAAGAACCAAAGCACTCGAAACCAATTTTTAGGGACGTTTTTAGAGCCGTTAGCATTGTAATAATTACTTCCCGACCCACCACTAGACGAACTTCCTGCACTGGTTTTATTACCAAAAGCCATGACAATTTTCTCCAATAAAGTTTGTATTGATTGGTAGATGCAACCTTATTTAGAAAATCAATTTGCAATTATTTCTCAGGTGTAAAGTAGTAAACCTTTGCCCCGCGAATCTTCCGAACTTGTTGTAATGCTAGTTCGCGATCACCATTGAAAGCAAAGTCTGTAGCTACCGGAATACCTTGAGAATTGGGTGCAAGTATTGCTGTGTTACCGTTTCCGTCGCAAACTGTTGTCCCGTTGGGTAAATACTTCTTGGTAGTCCGGTCTAGTATTGGTTCATTCTCAACTAATGTTGCAAGGTTCTTGGGGGAATTCACAGCGACAACGATTGTGCAACCTGTTTTGTAGCGATTTTCAGCTATAGCGGCTTTAGTTTTCGCTAGTTCCTGATTCTGTTCGAGTCGCCTTTGCTCCTCACCATTTGAGGTAATTCGTGCCCTTTCCGATGATAGAGATTGCATCCCGCGTTGAATATCTTGATGGCTGAATGCTGCGGCTACAAGAGCTAATGAAATAAAGATAATTTCAGTTTTGTGCCTTCTCCAAACTTTCTTATTGATAATCATTGTTTTTGCTCGTTCCTGTTAACTACTTGCTCGGCTCGGCACTGTTGAATTGAATCTTGCATCGTCTGAAGAACCTGTACAAGACAAATTCCAGGGATTAAAGTTATTAGAGCCAACAGCACCAATAGATTTTCTTTTTGTTCTTCGTCTAGAGAGAATTTCATTATTTACGCAGCGAGGCATTGGATTAAAGATTCAATTTGGTAAAGCTCCAACTCTTGCAACCGGGTAATGACTTCGGGGCAGTTCTCAGCGAGTTCGCCTTGGTAATAATCCGATTTGAGCAAGTAATTAGCCATTTGGGCAACTAGCCAAAGTTTTGAGCCGTTGTCTAGCCTTGATAAATCTTGCCCCCACGTATCTGTCATATCGACGATTAAAGCGTTGTCGTGGGGAACTCCAAAATAACCAACTGGTTTAGCCATGAGATAATTCCTATGTAGTGTTGAAAATTGTTTTGTGGTGAGACACATCCCAAAGCGCGATTCTTGCGGAGTCGCGCTATTTTCTGTTTAGTCCGATTCGTTGTTTTCAAGTATTGCGATCGCGTTTTCAATTCCTTGCAGTGAATCAGCCAGATTAATGTCCGCCTGTTCGCTCAATTCTCTATTTAGTTGTTTCCAGTCGCTACCTGATTTCAATTGCTTGAGGGCATATTGAGCAGCAAGCAGCAGGCACAGTTGGTCTTTGAGGAATTCGGGTAAATCTTTGGGGATAGTCTCACGCATCGCCCATCTCCAAAGCATTCTCGATTGTTCTCAATGCGTCCAATAGCGATAAATCCGTGCTTTCGCGAAGTAGCAGGTTCACCGACTGCCAGTAAACCTTGTCAGCTTTGAGTTCCAATAGTTTTTCCCTTATTTCGCAAAGAATGCGATCGGGCTGAAGTTGATTATTTGTCATTTTGGTGGGTAGCCCATTACTCGCAGCCATCCGTTTTAAGCCTTCCATATTAGGTTTGTTCATTTTTGCAGTCCTTTAATTTGTTGATTAGGCAGTCGCCGAAGTTGACGACGAATATTGAAAATAATTGGCTGAGGTTATCAATACCAGTCGTTTGAAGTATTTCCTCTGCCTTGTCTTTATGCTTGGGATTCAACACGATTCGTGTTTGTGTCATGGTTATTCTTTCCTTAGTAGCCCCGACAATGCAGACCTGCCAGTTGTCTTGGTAGGTTCCTGTGTTTGCTCAGTCGATATTTGTACTGTCTGCGGTGACGACTGCACCACTTCGTGCTGTATCGTCTCCTGCTTTGCTTCTGGTTCCGTCTCTTTGGTTGTTCTGCGCGTGCTAGGAGAACGCTTGTGTGTTGATTGGGATAACGAGCGTGTGTGAGGACGAGACATTTGTGTGCGGTCAGGTAATAAGAGTGTATTTTGTGGAGAACATACCCACTGAATTAACACTCCCCTCACCACCTCGGTTACATTCAAGCCCGACATCGCGGACATTTGGGTGAAATATCCCACATGTCGAGGCTTGAGACGTATTCTTGCTGACTTGTCCACCATGATGTTTGGGGTATTGGGTGCAGGAATGTCCCATCTATGAATTACCCCGTCCAATACCGTTGCGATCGTCTCGCCTAAGCTGTCATGCCCCCAATGTTGTTGCACTGCTTTAAATCTTGCAGTTAGCGTTGGATTAAGCGTGATGTCGCTCATGCTGCAATCCTAAGCTGTGGCTTTGCAGAGTGAATTAATCCTCTGATGTTTGTTTCTTGTGGGTTGTCCAAAAATAAGTTCCCAGGTTGGTTTTGAACGCGATCGCGAATAATCTCGGAACCGCCGCCACACCACAAAATCTGTGTAACTTCGTCAAGCTGTTTGTCGCAGGCAGACATAATCCGACTAAGTAACCCGTCGAACCATACATTTACACTGGATTCCCACACAGCAGCAAACGAGTAATCAGTTCTGTTGCCAATATGGGTTTTACCTTCAGTGATAGCATCCATGATTTTTGTAATCTCAAATTCCCTATTGAGCGATTTAATCACGTCTGTGTTCGCAATCGCTTGGGCTAACTGAATTCCTCCGCTATTGTCGTAAGATTTGCGGAAAATAACGTTAAACACGTCATCTTCGTAGGTTGCGACTACCACGTTTGTGGTTCCACCGCCAATATCAATGCACAAAACAACGTCATCAGGGCTAACTACGCCACTTTCATAAGCAAATTTAGCAGCGCTATCGGTTTCCCTAACAAACTCAATATTGGTAAAGTTTGCGATCGCGCTAATTTCTTTGCCTTCTGCTTTGGTGGTGAAAGAGTGAGTGCCAAGTATCCCAACTGCAATTAACTTTTCTTGTAACTCATTGCGGCTAGGAACAAGCATCTTGACCACTCCCTCAAACCCGTCTGGGGTATTGGCTAGGAGTATAGGCAATATAATGTCTGCCCTAGACTTGCCAGCCTCAACAGCGCTAAGAAACCCTGTATACCCTTTGGCGTGTCTGCCTAGTTTGTAGGTTTTACCACCAACAGTTATTAATGGGCTGTCCGCAGGGTGAACAGCGTCTCGGCACTCACCGCTTTGAGTTGCATCAAAGATTAGCGATCGCATTTTGAAAACTTCTGTGTTCTCCCTGCCACTAACTACAGCCGACAATGTACTGAAATTACCAATATCAACGCAAAGAGTATCTGCCACGTTGGGTTTTCCTTATATAGTAGGTTAGTACTGCGGTTTAATCGCAGTAGTTAACCGCAACAAGGAAGCATCACCGACTTTCACGGCTTCCCTTACTCGCCCCCTCGGACTGGTTCTGACGGTTTGGGTTGATATTTTCACACTCGCAGGGTGTGATTAAGTTGCAAGCTTTTTTAAGCTGCGGATAGATGTGTCTGCGTTTTGACTGTTCGCGTCTCTCTCTGTCCGTTAAAACTACTATAGCGTAGTGATATCATATTGACAACATATTACACGAGGTTTTTAATTATTTTCTCGGAGATAAATAACAACACTTTGATATATCCTTGATTTGCAAGCATTTCCTGTTCGGTTATGCTTTGTATATTAAGGTGATATATTTTTGAGTGTATTATGGCTACTACAAAGAAACGGATATTAATACAGGTTGATGATGATCTGGACGAAGCTCTAAAAGCCTGTGCAGAGGCAGAGGATAGGTCAGTCAGTAGTTTAGTCGTCTCCACGATGCGAGAATTGTTGGTACAAAAAGGGTATCTGCAACCAAAAAAGTTAGCCAAAACTACGAGCGATCGCAAAACTTAAATAAAAATATTCTCCCTCCCGTGGTACACCAAAGCGAAAATATAGTGTATGCTGATGGTGTGCCACCAACAATAGAGGTTGAGATGATTTCATCGCGAGACGCAGAGGCAGAATTAGTAAAAGTATTTCTGCACCGAACCGAGAAAGATAAGTTAAAGGATGTTGCCGCCAAGCACGGCATACCCGTAAGTCATCTAATGCGATCGCTCGCATTGGCTTGGTTAGAGAATAATAAAACAGCATAAACCCGCAGTGGGGATACTCCACTGCGGCTATTTCTATATATAGGTAAAAATATATGACCCAAACAAACGATCGCATAAATCGACTCGAAGAACAGATGGAACGGTTAGCAGAGAGCCAATTACAAATGTCGAACCGGATAAGCGAGTTTACTTTTCAGGCACAGCGCTTGTTTACCAAACTGGGGGAGAAAACAGAGAACCATGACGGGAGAATCGAACGTTTAGAAGCGATTGCAATCCAACTTAACAATAATTTAGAAGAACAGCGTTCCCTCAACGCCGAATTCCGCACTACCACCAGTGCGACGTTGGAGAGATGCGATACCGCAGGTCGCCAAGGGCATCGCATTTTGGATTATTTATTGAGAAATCAAGGTTCTAGCGAGCAATAAAGCCATGACCAATGCAGAACAGCCCCAAGATATAACCGAGCGGTTAAACAATATAGATACCCAGCTTGACGCACTGGCTGATGAAATCGACTTAATTCGTACAATCCAGGACGGGGTAAGAAGAGAAACCCGCACTAATTCCCAAACAGCAGCACGGTTAGAACGTACTATCACGAGATTGGCTGATATTGCCCGCGACCATCAAGTTGCCTTGCGGTTAGCGTCCCAACAAGCCGACAGCGATCGCAATATATTCCAAGCCGAAATCCTTCGCATTTGGGAGTATTTATTGCAGCAAGGCAACAACGGCAATGGTTCAAGCTGACTGCAAAAAAGACGGGTAGAACATTTTACCCGTCCTTCTGCGCTCGATGGAAAAGACGGGTAGATATTTTACCCGTCTCTTAAACTCGCTAAATCGTCAATAAATCCCAGCAGTTATTATTTGTAAAAACGGCATACAACGACCGGACAGTAACTGTTCTGGTGGTTGTATTCTACAAAATCAAGGAAGGAATGCTATATCGCACAACTAACATTAACCACCAAAAAAAAAGACGGATAGAAAAGTTACCCGTCTTTTATGCGATCGCAACACAACCATTCCTTCAATTCGTTTTTTTAATTAATGTCCCGGTATACCGCAATCAGTTGCACTGTCCAGCTTGTAAAAAGTTGATTCTTGTGTCCGAATCTGCACAAAACTGGAACGAATTATTAAGCTAAACACAAAACTAATGCGATCGATTGGGCTTTAATGCTGGTATATTGCTTTTAGCCAAAAAAAAAGCCCGCAACACAGCGCGAGCATAGTAAAAAAATCACTCCCATTCTATGGGATTTTCGAGATAAAAGCTAAAAGCCTACTGGGCTACATCTCCAATAGGCTTTTCAAAGAAGTATTCGCTGTGTTGTGCGGGAATCATCCATGCAAAAGGAACCGCACCAGAGGAACCGTATGATAATTAATGATATAACAAACCGCTCGGTCGGTCAAGCATTAAATAACAGTCGTTCGATAACCCACGCAACAAAGAGTGAGCCATGTCCTCACTGCGGGAAGCCTGATTGGTGCTACTCCCTGGGTGAATTATCAGTATGCAAGCGTGGAGCAGACCCCACAACTGGCTGGATACGAACTTCCAAGCAAGATAAGGATGGAGATTATTTCTTTGCTCCTGAGAAGATTGAGAAAGCTATCCGCCCCAAATCAAAGCAAGAATTTATCTATCGCGATCGCAATGGGCAGCCACTAGTAAAGGTGAGCCGCAGCGATGATGGGGATGGGCACAGAAGATTTTTCCAATCTCATTGGGATGGAGCCAATTGGCAGAAAGGGCTTACCCCAGAGGTGAGAAGGCAGATACCCATCTATCGATATAAAGAGGTGCAGGAAGCGATCGCACTTGGAAAGCCCATTTTCTTTGTCGAGGGGGAAGGGGTCGCCAATTGCCTTTGGGATTTGGGATTAGCGGCTACTACTACGATTGGAGGAAGCAAGGGGTATCGCAAATATGGAGATGGCTTCATAGCTGATTTGGATGGCGCTACCGAGCTAATTCTATGCCCAGATCGAGATAAGCCAGGGCTTGAATATATGGATGAAGCTTTCAAGGATTTCCCCTCTGCAAAGTGGCTTTATGCACCACCCAATGATTTTTACTGGGGGCAAGGCTTGCCAAAATCGGACGGGCTAGACCTTAAGGACTGGGTGAATGATGGCGCAAGCGTGGATATGATTCTGGCTGCTATTGAGGAGCGCCGGATTGTAGTGGATTCGCTGATCCAATCCCTCAATCTTGCAGACGCACCCCAAGCCGAACAAGCCAGAAGCAAAAATAAGCAACTATTCAACTTTTTACAAGCGCAATGGGGCGATAGACTTCGCTTCAACGAAATGTCGCTGGCTCCGGAGATGGATGGCAGACCCCTCAAACTAGAGCGGCTTTCAATCAAAATAGCGAAAGAATTTGATATTGATATCCCAGAGGAAAAAGCCGTCGATATTATTTTGGAGCTTGCGATTGAGCGTAGTTATCACCCAGTAAGAGAGTATCTGGATCGAGCCTCTTTGCTACGCCCTGATATACCTGAGAACAGGCAATTATTTGAGACTATTGCTAGTCGGTATTTTGGCACTAGTGAGGACTTATATGACGCATTCATGCAAAAAACAATGATTGGAGCAGTCAAACGCATCCTTGAGCCTGGATGCAAATTCGATACGATTTGCACACTGCAAGGCAAGCAAGGGCTGAAAAAATCAACCTTTTGGGAGAAGCTTGCCATTGATCCGCTCTGGTTTGACGACGGCTTAAGCTCATCGAACACCAGCGACAAAGACGAAAAATTGAAACTTCGCAGCTCGTGGATTCTAGAGTTGGCTGAGATTGAGGCACTTTTCAAAAAGAAAGAAGTATCAAGTTTTCGGGGCTTCGTAACGGCAAAGGTTGATACGTTGAGAGTTCCTTATGGGCGAGCTATTGAAAAATTCCCTCGCACCTCGATTTTTGTTGGTTCGGTAAATCCGAGCGAGTTCCTAGTTGACCCGGAAGGGCATCGAAGATATTGGATTATCCCAGTCAAGTGCGATCGCATCCCTACGGAGCAATTGGAAAAAGAGCGAGATATCCTTTGGGCGATGGCTGTACACGCTTATAAGCGCGGTGAAAGCAACTATCTAAATTCAGAGCAAGAAAAGCGCAACGCGCTACTAAATAAGCGCTACGAAATCTCAGATTCTTGGCAGGAAGTAATTGAATTTTGGCTTTCAAGCCAAAACGAAGTGAGCATCTCCCAAGTACTAGAGCATTGCCTAAAAATCGAAGTAGGAAGACATGATCGCCAATCCCAGATGCGAGTATCCCACATCCTTAAATCACTCGGAATGGAAAAGCAAGAGAAGCGAAAAATCAGTGGCAAGGTTTCTCAATTTTGGGGAAAGGTCGCAACCAGGTCGCAACCAGGTCGCAACCAGGTCGCAACCGAGGTAGCAACCTACTCAAACCCTTGTAGAGAAGGAGATACAGAGAAAAGGTTGCTACCTTTTAAAGAAAAAACCACTGAAACTTTCCCTGAAAATAAAAGTGTTGTAATTCACAGCGAAATCTACTCAAAGGAAACTTTGGATATAGGTAGCAACCCAAAGGTAGCAACCTCACCCGAAACAGTTATACAGCAAGGATTAGAGGCGGTTGCTACCCCGGTTGCGACCTCTGAGGAAAACTACGATATCCACGAAGCCAATGCCGAATTGATCCGAAGCGCGGAAAGCTATGAGCAGATAAAAGCACTAGCTGAGGAATGGGATAAAAGCTTCAAGCAACAAGTGTGGGGATGTTTAAATGAGCGCGATCGCAAACGAATCGCCGAATTAAAAGTGAGTAGCCGAGAATGCCCAAAAGCAGCAGACGAGGAACCCATTTACCGCGATGAGCAAGCTATCCAATCGGCATTCATCAACTCCAATCCAGCATTCGATCGCAAACACTTGATTGGAGCGCCCGCGAAATCGCCACGGATTTACTCGCCAAAGCCTACGAGAAGCTCGATCCGCTTGAGCAAGCTGCATTCCGCATCTGGGAGGATGCCCAATCCGATCGCGATGAAGAAGATTAGTTCGATCACAAAAAGACGGGTAAACAATCTACCCGTCTTTTGCGATCGCAACTAACAGAAATTTTTCCCCAGACAACTAACCTAGAATCACGCTCGTCACAGAAACTATGTACCGAAGCCAATACAAAACCGAGAAGGAATTTTGGACGGAATTTTTAAGACGACTGCGGGAATGGGAGCCGGAACCAGAGACTCAAAACGTAAATTCCACCTCGACATTGCCCGACTCGTCGATCAAGACTTTGGAAACCAAACGCAAAAAGACATCCCGCAAAAAATCATTATCCAAGGATTCCCAGAAAAAAGCCTGACTGGCTTTGCTCAGGAGTTCGGCTAAATCGCGGGTCATGGGGGCAGGCTGAATTCTAATGTGTGCTAATAGATTTTCGATCTGCCCTTCGATGTCCGCGACGGCTAGCAAGATAGCGGGGTTCTGCCCTAATTGCTTTAGCCCATCGAGTTGTTTCCGCAAATCGTTGACTTCGGGTGGTTCGGATGTATCGGGGCTGTCTGCCATCGCCAATGCCCGATCGACTACTACCTTGGAATGCTCGACAATTTTGGCGATAACAGCGTCGTTAATTTTTTGCAGTTGGCTGTACTTCCAATTCGAGCAGAAATGAGCGCCACGGGCGTGTTTTCCGCACCTAAGAAATTCTGTGCGCCGTTTTGAGTTCCCAAACTCCCGTACCATCCCTCCGCCACAAACCCCGCATTTTACCAACCCAGCCAGTGGGTACTTACCTTTGAATGGGGTTGCACCACAGAAGCTTCGGTTGTGGGATAAGTTCCGTACTATCGTGACGTATTGCTCCTCACTCATCACCGCTTCATGGGTGTTGTAGCGCATCTCGGTGGTAAATTCCTTCCCCTTAAAAAACTCTTTATCTTGAAAAAAATAATAAGCTGTATGCCCTCTGACTGCTGGGTTTTCAAGCCATTTCCGCACCCCACTAGTCGAAAACTTAATTTCGTAAGTTTCGTAAATAATTTTGCAACTTCCCCGCAATGGGTTTTCGCACAAAATCTTGACTATATTTCGAGCCACATCGGCATTCGTTGCCCCAGTTTTTTCGTTTACGGACTGGTCTAATTCCAAATACCCGTCCTTGTTCCGAATGTAGCCGAAGGGTGCTTTAAATGCCTTCCCCTGGCTTCTAGCGTATGCGTTCCCATGCTTAATCCGGTTTGAAAGTAGTTCCGACTCGAACTGTGCGATCGCACTAATTTGGTTCAAGTTCATTCTCCCAAACGGGGAATTTAAATCAATGGGACTGTCCAGCACTCGCAACCGAACCTTGTGAGTTTCCAATACCTCGATAATTTTTAACAAACCAATAACGCTACGCCCCAAACGATCGATTCGAGTAATAATAATCTCGGTTACTTGCCCGGTCTTTACCAATTTTAAAAGTTCGTTAAGTTGTTGTCGATCTGAAGTTCTGCCTGACTTAACATCCACTAATACAGTTTGCGCTCCTGCCCGTTTGAGCCTGTCAATTTGCTGCTCTAACGATGAATCCTGCGACTGTTCCACGGACGAAACCCTTGCGTAACCCGCAATCGTCATATAATATTCCCCAAAAGCATATTCGGGAATAATATCACAAACCTACCTCATGCTATCTACTATTCTCGCCAATGGGAGAGTGGGCTGATACTTGGTCTGCTGATGGACGTAAGAACCTCTGGGGTACTGTTCCGAGTGTGATTGAGATGCAAAGTGAAGGTGGAGCAGCAGCAGCAGCACATGGAGCTTTACAAGCGGGTTCCTTGACAACAACTTTTACGTCTTCCCAAGGGTTGTTATTAATGATTCCTAATTTGTATAAAATTGCTGGTGAACTTACTAGTGCTGTGATTCATGTCGCTGCTCGTGCTTTAGCAACCCATGCTCTGTCGATTTTTGGTGACCATAGTGATGTTATGGCAGCTCGTGCAACTGGTTTTGCTTTGCTATCTTCTGCTTCGGTACAGGAAGCACATGATTTTGCTCTCATTGCTCAAGCTGCAACTCTAAAAGCTCGTATTCCTTTTATGCATTTCTGTGATGGCTTCCGTACTTCCCACGAAGTGCAAAAGGTGGAATTGTTACACGAAGATGATTTAAAAACACTAATTGATGAAGAATTAATTATTGCCCATCGCCATCGGGCACTAACTCCTGACCGTCCAGTATTACGAGGTACGGCACAGAATCCAGATGTATATTTTCAATCAAGGGAAGGGGCAAATTCTTATTACGAAGCTTGTCCGGGAATAGTTCAGGAAGTGATGGACGAGTTTGGTCAACAAACTGGTAGATATTACAAAGTATATGAATACTATGGTGCTAGTGATGCGGAACGGATAATTGTGATTATGGGTTCGGGATGTGAGACGGTACATGAAACGGTGGATTATTTGAATGCACAGAATGAAAAAGTTGGTGTGGTGAAAGTGCGTTTATATCGTCCGTTTGATGTACGTCGGTTTGTCGAGGTTTTGCCGAATACAGTGAAATCCATTGCAGTTTTGGACAGAACTAAGGAACCAGGAAGTGCTGGGGAACCATTGTATTTGGATGTGGTGACAGCAATTCATGAAACAAATCTCAAATCCTCAATCCACAATCTCAAATCAATTGTTGGTGGTAGATATGGATTGTCATCGAAGGAATTTACTCCTGCGATGGTATTGGCTGTGTTTGCGAATTTGACCCAAGAATTACCGAAAAATCACTTCACTGTGGGTATTCATGATGATGTAAGTCAGACTTCACTTGCTTATGACTCGAATTTCTCAACTGAGTCTGAAAGGGTAGTCAGAGCGATGTTTTATGGATTGGGTTCGGATGGTACGGTAGGTGCAAATAAGAACTCGATCAAAATTATTGGTGAAGAAACTAATAATTATGCCCAAGGTTATTTTGTCTATGACTCAAAAAAATCGGGTTCGATGACGGTTTCCCATTTGCGGTTTGGTTCCCAACCAATTCGTTCGACTTATTTAATTAATCAAGCTAATTTTATCGGTTGTCATCAATGGGAATTCCTGGAAAAAATTGATATTCTCAAAGATGCAGCATATGGAGCTACATTTCTCGTAAATAGTCCTTATAATGTAGATACAATTTGGCAAAATCTTACCGAAAAAGTTCAACAGCAAATCATCGATAAAAAACTCAAATTCTACACAATTGATGCTAACAAAGTCGCTCGTGAAAGCGGTATGGGGGGGACGCATAAATACAATCATGCAAGTGTGTTTTTTCGCATTAGCAGGTGTTTTGCCCCAAGATGAA
>JAAUPE010000254.1 GCA_012034595.1 Calothrix sp. CSU_2_0
TATAGGAATCCGGTTTGATTTCTGAATGAGTTTTTAGGCTTTAAGCTTATACCGTAAGCTTTTGAGACTCAGCATACGTTCAAAATTCAAATAGGAATCCTATATGTGGGATAAGTATCTTAACCAGTCTTGTTATAAATGGAAGCACTTACGTGTCAGAGCTGAAGCCTCTGGACTTGCGATAAATGCTCATAGTTCAGGAGTTCAAGAAGTTAATGTTAGAGGATTGCAGGCTTTATCAGAACATCTTGCTAAATCAATTTTGGAGCTATTTGGCTTAGATTGTGATGAAATTAACATAACGAAAGCAGAAAATAAAGCTTTATTAATTTTCATAAAAGAATGGGGGACAAAATCTTACGAATTTCAGTTAGATCGGGAAGTAATCTCTGATGAAAACGAGGCAGAAAAGTCAAAAAAAGATAAACTAGAGAACCTTTTTAAAGCACATTGCTATTTTGGACTAAAACCGAACTCCACAACTCAAGATTGTTTTGAGCATTTAAAGTGCTTTATGGGATACTATGGTGGTAGTACAGGTGTTCTTAAGTTTCTATTGAGAGAACTAGGACTTTGAGGCTACAGGGTTATGACTAGCTCCGTATTAAAAGGAAGTTTAGACTTCTTATCTGAAAAACACAAGGCAGAACTGAGCAATTATCTTAAGGCATGGACAACAGTAATGCCGCATCAACTTGCTGTCTGGTTGGGAATAGAATATTCAGAAGCTATCGCTGTGTTGTCAGTTCTCGAAGCTCAAGGTTTGTGTGAGATGAAACTTCTTATTTATCACAACTGCGAACCAGAAGTTCCAGTAGGAGCTATTCCGTTTGGCAAAGGATTTCCTGATTTACCTTGGATTTGCCCAAATTGTCAGCAAAACATAGATAATTATGACGAATTGTCTTTTGATTCAATGGCAATTTTTAAGCAGCAAATAGAATTTGTTTAATCTAATTTATGCGTAGTCAAGAACAATATGTTCAAGATATTCTTGATGCAATGGAAAAACTTGAGCAAGGTGATCCAGCCTTAAATAAATTAGCATCTTATTTATATCAAGCGGACAAAAGGCTTTCTGATTACTTAGAGAAACTAGAAAAATTTACACAATTAATAAAACCGACGCTTCAGGAAACACAAGAAGCAGGCAAGCTACTAGAACAGATTGTTTTACTAGTATTTAAGGGATTGAAGAATGTCCAAAGCATTAAAAGCTTTCAGTCAGCAGGTCCTCAATATGATTTATTAGTTAGTGGAAATGATGTTGGTTGGCTCCAGGTTTGTAAGTTGTTATATATGGATATTAGTCAACGAGATATTGTGATTGAAGCAAAGGCAACAAAGTCTCCTTTACCTGATAAGCAATTTGCTCGTCTATGTAGCATAATGGATTTAAATTTAAAAGGTTCAGGTCTTGGTATTTTTTTTACATTAAATGGAGCAACAGGTTTTCCAGAACCTGGAAATTCTAGACAAAGGAGCATTAGAGATTGTAGACTTCGCCAAATAATTTTTCATGCTAAAACAAATAAGATGATAGTTGTTTTGGATAAAATGATATATTTGAACTAGATAAAAATGGTTCATTAATAGAAATCCTTGCTAGGAAAATAAGAGATTTATTTGAATTAAGTGGTTTACCTACTACTACGACCGAAAAACTTAATGAAATAGATTTACCAAATCATTTAAAAATTCTTTACGATTCTAATTCGTAAAAACTTAGTATTTTTCATGCGTCTCCAACTCACCTATCATTAGAAATAAATGCGATCGCACACAGGATTTATTATGCGATCGCAATAATCAGATTTTACTTGATGAAACAATGCGATCGCTTGACGACTAAGACAGTCCCTACAAAGAATTATACATTAAACCCTCATTCCTCTCTGCGCCTCTGCGTCTCTGCGCGACACTTAAAATTTTATTTTATTTTATTTATGACAAACAACCCCCATCAGCACAAAACAGCGACTGATAAGTACTCCCACGTTTACCAAAAAGAGCATAACGATTATCGCGGATTTGCTCATAAAAGCGATCGCCAACCCACTTCATCCCCGGCAATCCCCGATAAGCATCAACAAACACACTACCCATCGGTAACAAACGTCCAATTTCCTCAGCCGCATCACTACCCTGCCAGCGTCGTTCCGGTGTATTTGCATCAATCAAAATCATCCCCATTTCGCAATCTTGACGTGTAATCTGCCACCGTAAAAGCCCTTGCTCATCCTGCATCGGCATATAGCGAAACAACTTTCCTTGGTCGAGATTCTCCAGCAATTGTACGAGAGTGACACAAAGGTTGCAATTACCGTCATAGATTACATAGTAACTCATATTTATTTTCGTTAAATCAAATCTAAATCACGTCTAAATCAAGTGTAAAACATATCTATAAACCATGATTTCTAATATGGCGAATCACCTCAGCAACAGACTTTGCTTGTGCGATCGCACCTCTTGGAGCATGTGGAAAATCTCCATCAAAAATCTCGGAAATCGAACCCATACAAGCATCAGCAGTAAAATGTTTGATTAAAGGTTGCCAATCAACAGGCAATGGTTTGTGCAGGTAAAATCTTTGCCAACCCCGCACAAAAGCCCCAATTAACCAACACCACACCGTACCTTGGTGATAAGCGCGATCGCGTTGTTGTTGATTACCTGCATAACTACCAATATAATCTGGATCGTCAGGGTCGAGACTACGTAAACCATAAGGTGTTAGCAAACGCGATCGTGCCACATCCAAAATATGTTGCCCTTGCTGTACCGTAAAACCACAATGGGCAAATGATAATGCCAAAACTGCATTCGGACGTATTTGAGCATTGCGGCGATCGTCCGGTTCAATCGTATCGTAAAGATACCCCAACGGTGAATTCCAAAATTTTTGCAACGAAGCTTTTACTTGTTCGGCTTGCATTGTATAGCGTCGAGATTGTTTAGCCAAACGTCCCTGTTCGGCAACATCTCCATATTCGCTCAAAATCTCTGCCCAGCGCGAAGCCCAACATAAAGTAGAATACCACAGGGCATTTATTTCCACAGCTTTACCCCGACGTGGAGTTACAGGTTGTCCATCAACCACAGCATCCATCCAAGTTAATGCTACACCGCGATTATCCGAACTAACTAACCCGTCAGTGGAATCAACTTGGATATTGTAGCGAGTACCCCCAATCAAAGCTTTATAGATTTGCTGCACAACTGGATATTGTTCTGCCAAAAATTCCCAATCATGGGTAGCTTCCAGATATAACCCCAAGGTTTCAATCCACCACAAAGCGGTATCAATGCTGTTATATAACGGTTCGCTATTTATATCTGGAAACGCATTCGGAATCAAACCATAGCGACAGTAATTTCCCAAAGTTGCCAAAATCTCTTTTGCCACATCGTAACGCTGAGTTCCCAAAGTCAACCCTGGTAACGCAATCAAAGTGTCCCTTCCCCAGTCATTAAACCAGTGATACCCAGCAATTAGAGTCAGACTATCGGTTGATTGACGATAAACAATAAATTGGTCACTAGCTTGCAGTAACTTCTTTTGTAAATCGCGAGTAAGTAGTAGAGCGGAATCACCGGAGTCAGTGTAAGTCTTGAGAGAAAATTCATTTCCCTTATTTTTCCGATCTCCCATCCCCCATTCGCCAAAAATCTCCGAAAACCGCTCTTGTTCCTCTGCTACAATTTCATCAAAAGTTGTCGATGTGAGAACTTCTTGATTATTCTCAGGAAAACCCAACTGTGCTTCCAGCGTTACCGTATCTCCTGGATGCAAAACCACACTCAAATAACCAGGGCTATATAAATCCTCGCGATCGCTCAATCCTCTCTGGGTTTCTTCATTTAAAGCATAACTCCAATACCAAACAGCATCCGGTTGATACTCACCCCTCGTCCAACGCAAATGCCAAGGGATGCCAAAATTACCTGCCATGATTGATTGCAAACAAACTTGTTGCTTACTCAACATCTGAGAAAATTGTAATTCCGGCACTTTTTCCTGCTGACGATGTAAATCGCGATCGGCAATCAAAAGTCGCAATCTTAAAATAGTCGCTTTTACACCCTCATAACGATATTGAATTAACAAACCATTATTTCGATCCCGCTTATCAACCCAATGTGGCATGACTAAAAGTCGAGTTAATTGCCAATCATCTTCCCCCCAAACCCATTTAGGAACTGGACTAACCTCGAAAGCACGCAAAAATTTATAGCCAGTCGGATCGATTAAACCATTACCCCAAACATTTGTACCCAATGCGATCGTCCGTTCCGGCAATTCTAAACTCGCTTCCAGATGGGAAAGCAATAGACTGCGCTCTAAAGGTGACTTTGTAGTCGCAAATAACCATCCATGATAAGTTCTGGTGCGGATATCCGTAACCGTACCCCCTGCAAAGCTCCCCAAACCGTTGGTAAGTATCCATTCTCGCGAATCTAAGTCTTCAATCATGGGTTACTCAAAATCGTTATGAGTATGATATATTCGTAACAGTTTGTAATCAAAACGTCAAAGCGTAAATACCTTAAAATTGGTAAAAAACCAAACAAGTACCCCGCTTTCGACGCAAAATTCCCGGATACGTAGGCTGAAGGAGAATAATATATGACAGAATGCATTCGTGTGGGTCAAACTGCTCCTGACTTTACAGCAACAGCAGTTGTAGATCAAGAATTTAAAACAGTTAAACTTTCCGACTACCGTGGTAAATATGTAGTTCTATTTTTCTATCCCTTAGACTTTACATTTGTTTGCCCAACAGAAATTACAGCCTTTAGCGATCGCCATGAAGAATTCAAGAAGATAAACACCGAAGTTCTTGGTGTATCAGTAGATAGCGAATTTTCGCACCTCGCTTGGATTCAAACCGACCGTAAATCAGGTGGTGTCGGCGACCTTAATTATCCGCTAGTTTCCGACATTAAGAAAGAAATTAGCTCTGCTTACAATGTTTTAGACCCAGCAGCTGGAATCGCTCTACGCGGTCTATTTATCATAGACAAAGATGGTACAATTCAGCACGCGACCATCAACAACCTCGCATTCGGTCGTAGCGTGGAAGAAACCCTACGTACCCTGCAAGCTATCCAGCACGTCCAATCGCACCCAGATGAAGTTTGCCCAGCTGGCTGGCAACCTGGTGACAAAACCATGAACCCAGACCCAGTAAAATCTAAAGTATACTTTTCTGCCGTTTAGATGTTTGTTGTCGCTAAACTTAACATCTAGGGGTTGTCGATGAAGACTTTAGTAATTACTTAAAATTACTCAACTAAAACAGCAAGGAGTCCCACACCATAATCTTTGATTTGGTGTTGGGAGGAATTGCGAGTCAAATTAGTTGCGTCCTCCAACTGATTTTTCTCATAGGGAAAACATAGCGGAGGACAGCGACTAATTTGACAATAATCTAGGCTACTACGCATAATCTCGAACTCCGTTTTATTAACTTGACATTATTGGGATTAAATTGACCAATGCGCGACCAATTATGGTCGTATATAGAAATATTTTTTGTTTTCCCGGAATTAGTGAATCCGCCAACCCAACCATGTATTAGTTCTCCCTTGCGGGAAGTTCGGACATAATCACCTGACCGAAATCCAAATGGTGTTATTGTCCCACCTTGTCTCTTTAAAACGCCGCCTTTTGAGTAGTTTTCTTGATACAATTTACGCCTAAATAATTTCGGACGGGTAATCACAATAAATGGTGATGTAGTTACAGCACATTCTCCAACCCAATGATGACCGTGACTTTTTGCTGTGTGAAATTCTTTGTATTGAATAAAAGCTGTAGAAGCTAATGCTATTGCATCATTAGCATGTGTTTCTGGTGTTTGTTTTGATTTATCTTTTTTGTCTTTAATAAGCCCTAACTGGGTGCGGTATTTCCCTGTATCCAAAGAATCTATTTCTTTGATTGGAGCAAGTCTGGAAGCTTCTTTTCTAAACCATTCCTGACCTACAGTTACAGGAGATATGCCAAATCCATTCCGCTTGGAATTACCACCACAAGATTCGTCTCTAATCTCAGAAAACGGAATTATTTTAGACATTTCGGTTAATATCCGTAATTCCATTTCTCTGTTAGCCTTGATGCTAGGAGGTAGCTTGCTCTGACGACGATTACTAAATCTTTTTGCTCGGTGATTGCGTAATTTAAACGCAACGTTTCGATTAATACGTTGTCCTCTACGAGTGTGACGTAATTCAGTGCGTTTCTCCATTTTTCCTGTTACGGACTGTCTATCTTTTATCGTCTTTTTAGACTTATAAAAACCTGGCAAACAAGCATGAAATAATGCAATTGTTGCTAACTTTGATTGAAAAGCTATTCCTGTAAAAGCTTTACCTCTATCCGTTCCTGCTACTATTTTTTGTGTCTCATGTCCAGATGGTTCGCGTAATAATTGTACGTAAAAAATACCGACTTTGTTACGTTTACCCACAGCTTTACCAGATTTTATCCACTTCCTTGCTCGTGCAGGATTGGTCGGCATCAACGGCTTTCCATCTGGTGAGATTACTGGCACTCGTGTAACTTGATTATTTTGATTCATGGGGATAACCCAAATTATTACTAATTTGTATTTAGGATTGAATCCAGTCCCTACCCTTCGGGAACGCTTCGCGAACGGGCAATTTGGCAAGCGTATCTTCTATTCACGACTAGACCATAAAGAGGAGCCAGTTGCGGTGGACGGGTTCCCCGGCATAAGCAAACTGGCGTGTACAAACTAGGGAAATATTTGTACGTTTTAGCCTTAGAGTATTCCAAACAAAATAAATGATCCAAAATTTGTCATTGCGAGGGAGGAACGACGAAGCAATCGCGTAATCTCCGAGTTCTTGCGATTGCTTCATTC
>JAAUPE010000255.1 GCA_012034595.1 Calothrix sp. CSU_2_0
TTCGGTAGTAACGTATGCCGTTTAAAACTATCTATCTAACGCAAGATGATATTCTCAGATAAAATGTGTATTGAGAAGTTGTCAATAATGGCAAAAAGTGTTGAATGTACATTTTCAGGTAACTTGAGCAACGGTAGGCGAGAGTTAACGAAGGATTTCCAGGTGATTGTACCCAAAACATCGAAAACGGATTGTACAGCAAGGGTTTCATGTTTACCCAAAACGTTTTGGGTAATTTTTCCTTTCGCCTCGTTTTGCATTCGATAAAGTAGCGAAACCACGTCATTGATAGGTTGTTGCAGCTGTATACCCAACAATTCGAGGATGCCTTAGCCTCCAGACAGTGTTTTTTCAATATCACTTAACAATTTTTCCACTTTTCTCAGCTTTTTGGCATCGTCCCACACCTTAGCTTGCTTAAGTTGCTTGCCAATATCTGCATACCTTTGACTCAACACTTTTTCAGGTAGTATCTCTTGTGTGCCATTGGCTTGAAGTTGCTGAATTAATTCTTTAACTTGGCTTAATGAGAGGTTTTCACTAACTGCTTTATCGAGCAACTCCGCACGTTGTTCTTCATCTTTCACTCGTGCGATCGCAATAGCCTTTGTATATTCCAATTTCCCTTGACGCAATACGGACAGTACATCTTCAGGTAACTTGAGCAACGGTAGGCGAGAGTTAACAAAGGATTCCCAGGTTATTGTACCCAAAACATCGAAAACGGATTGTACAGCAAGGGTTTCATGTTTACCCAAAACGTTTTGGGTAATTTTCCCTTTCGCCCCGTTTTGCATTCGATAAAGCAGCGAAACCACCTCATTGATAGGTCGTTGCAGTTGTATCCCCAACAGTTCGAGAATGCCTTCGGTTTCCTCTAAAGGGTTAAGGTCTTCGCGCTGGAGGTTTTCAACAAGGCGTACTTGTTGCGTGGTGTAGTCGTCCATCTCTTTGACGACCACAGGCACTTCCATAAGTCCCGCAAGTTCGGATGCTCTCAGACGGCGTTCCCCAGCGATAAGCTCGTAGTTTCCATCACTGGAGGGACGCAGAAGCAAAGGTTCGAGAACGCCGAATTGTTGAATCGAACGCGATAATTCTTCGAGCTTTTTGGGGTCGAAATAACGCCGGGGCTGGGAAGATGGTAATTGAATTTTGGCGATGGGCAAAGTTTCGCCCTCACCGATACCCGTAGATTTGTCTTCGACTACTGAGTTTAATTGGGTTGGTGTTAATGCTTCGCTTGTTGCGATGACCTCCGGTGGGTCGGAGACCATCGCATTTTGTGCGCCAAACAATAGAGTGACGGGTTTTTTTATCTCAGTGTAAGGCTCGTCTTTTTTACTAGTTTTATGGGTTCGGCTGCTTGGTATGGTGCGAGTAGTTTTATTATTTGATTTGGCTGTATCGCTGCGCTCGACTTGACTATTTGAACTAGCTGTATCGCTGCGCTCGACTTGATTGTTTGAACTAGCTATATTACTTTGACTGGCTTCACTATTTGAATTATCTGTATTAGTTTGATTAGCTTTACTCTTTGAATTGGCTGTATTAGTTTTTCTAGTCGTGGGTTTATTCATAATTTTTCTAGTTGAAGAGCAATTTTTTTGAGAATAGCAACGGCAGAATGACTTTTATCTAATAATGCTAGCGGTACTCGTCGCTCACTCGCATCAGCAAAAGCAATGCTTTTGGGAACGGGAGGAAACACGGTAGCAAGGGGCGATAATTGTTCCTGTACGGCTTTAACCGTGCGCGACTCCTGCGCGGTGCGTCCATCGTACATGGTAGGAACAAAACCTGCAAACTGGAGATTTGGATTTGTATGCGATCGCACTTGGGCAACGGTATTTAATAAAAGCTCAGTCCCCTTAAAGGATTTAAATTGACACTGGATGGGGACAAGGATATGGGTTGCCGCAGTCAGGCTAATAATGCTGAGTAACCCTAGCGACGGCGGACAATCAATCAAAATAAAATCGTAGTCATCAAGTACGGGTGCGAGTGCATTTTTTAGGCGATATTCGCGGGACATTGCACCACTCAGTTGCATCTCAGCAGCAGCTAAATTTATATCGGCAGGGACGAGGGATAAACCGTTGATGGATTCGGGATAGATGGGAAGTGGTTTGTTGTTAACAATTGCGTCATAAATACTTGTCTCTAACTCGTCCGGTTCTAGCCCCATAAACATTGTTAAAGATGCCTGCGGGTCCATATCCACAAGCAAGACGCGAGTTTTCTTTTTTTGGGACAGATGGTAGCCGAGGTTTTGGGCTAGGGTCGTTTTAGCAACACCACCACTTTGGTTAAATAAGGCGATAATGCGGGTTTGGCTCACGATTATAAATTATGGTTGTAATAAAAATAGCCTTTAATAAAGGCTGATTGTAGCGTTTGGTAGGGCGTAATACAACTAGATTGGGGAGAATGATTAACACACTAGGTGTTTATTTGAATTACGGTTATCACTACCAAATTAGATATTTAAAAATAACTCTGTAATACATTATACTACCTTATCTTTTATGCGTAGCAGTTTATATATACAGTTAAGCGTAAAGCTACACATTTGGGGCAAGTAGATTTTCTAGTAACAGTTTTAGAGCAGGCAATGAACGCTTAGTGTAGCTTATGGAGAAAGAGGCACTTAAACAAAAAATGAGTGAGCTAGTTAGCCAACCACGGGAAACAGCCAAGGTTGATTTCAAAATACAAATGTACAAAATTTACGAGCCAAAACCAAAAGAACAAGAAGAAATAAAGAAGTGGAATGAGGTAAAAGAGAAACAATGGGGAGAACTCGTAAAAGATGTGCTGTCATTAGCCAACGGGAATGTAGGTTATGCAAGAGATTGGGGCTATCTAATAATTGGCGCTGATGACAAATTAAAAAAAGATGGTACTCCAAATCTTCAAGATGTCGGTGATGTACAACTTACCCAAACGCAAATATTAGAAAAAGTAAATTCCTATAGTAATCCTCCCCTTCCAAACTTGATTTGTGACACAATTGAGTTAGAAGGTAAAAGAATCTTTGTTATATCCATTCCTCCAAGCCCGTACTTACATCAACTATCCAAACAATTAAAAACTCCCAAAAAAGAATTTTCACCGTATACTGTTCTGATTCGTCGAGGCGATGGAGAGGAAATACGTGAGGCATCCCCGGAAGAACAGGAGGTAATCAAAAAAGAGAAACAAACTATTAATCTTGCTCAAAATGACGTACAAAGCGATATAAATGCTTGTAATAATCTTAGCGTGACTAACATCAAAGGTTCTGGTGATAATCCAGACATTGAGCAGTTGAGGTTGACAATTCAGCAATATCAGAAAATTGTTGACCGAGAACAAGCACCTTGTTGTCTTTATAGGGCAGAGGATTTAGACCAAGGTGTACTTGAAGAATTTCGTCGAGTTGATACGGATGATGAAATTTTAGAACTAAATGACGAGCAATTACTTTATAATGCTGGGGCGTTGGATGTTGATGCTTCTAACAAATACGTATTTACCAAAGTAGGCTATCTTTTTTTCGCTGCAAACCCCCAAAGAAAACTTCCTTGGTCGTACATTCGATTGCTAAGATTTGCAACAAATGTTTCAGAAGAGAGAAATTTGCCCACGCTTGAGCGTAATTTTACTGGCTCAATTACTAAACAAGTTCGAGACATTCGTACATTCTTTCAAGATTCTGGTTTATTCAAAATATATTCCAAACGTAACCCAGTAGGAGGTGGCTTTATAGATGAGCCAGAATACCCACAAATTGCGATTGATGAAGCGATAGTTAATGCTGTTGCTCATAGAGATTATGACATTAATTTTCCTATAGAGTGTGAGTATTATAAAGATGCTTTTATTGTTCGTAATGCAGGGAGAATAATACAACGTAATGGTGTAATTGTTCCCGAACATTTTTCGCTTGACGATACTGTTTTGATATCCACACCACGTAACCCAAAATTAATTGAATGGCTCAAGCAAGTTAAGGATCAGCGTGGAAAAGCTTTTGTTCGAGCATTAAGCGAAGGAACAAAAAGAATGTGTAAGGAAATGGTAGCATTAGAACTACCACCTCCGGACTACAAAACTAATAAAGAACAAACTCAGGTTACATTATTTAGTAAGGCAGCAGAACGAGAAGCTGCTCTCCAAGCAAGTACCATAGTTAGAGGAACGGAATTTGCTAACTTATTTTCACTTCAGTTTACACTAACAGATGAAAACAAGTCTGACCCAGAGTATTTCAGACAAGTTGAACGAGATATAATATCTTCTTTGAGAGATATTTTAGTTGGACATGGATGGTACATTGACAGATTTAAATATGGTAAGTTAATTGTTCATCGCCAAAAATCGCATATTTCACAGTCGGAGAAAGTTGATAAAATTGTTAGATTTTATCCAGGTTACGAATTGCAGTTGCGGCGCTATTTTAATACTTATTACTTATGCATTGATTACACTTTGCAAGTAAAAAATATTTGCAATGTATCGTTTTTATTAAACATATTAGAACCGAAATATTTAATCGATAAACATGCAATGGCGCAGTGGAATGGATGGCATTTAGGAAAAATTACTGCTGTAAATTTAGAATGGACAACGGTTTATCTGTTTGATTTTGATAAAGAAGAGCAAGTTCCCAGTAATAAAGTTATCCCGAATATTCATAAAAGTTTAATTCAGCAAGTACTGCAAGCATACAATATTTATTTGGATTTACAAAAAGCCATCAAAAAGCACAGCCTTTCACTCGAACCGAATGCAGGGCGTGTTCGTTTTGAGAAAACTCAAGCTATAGCAAATGAACTAGCACAAACAATATTTCCTATATTTGTAATGGTATTCAGGTAAAATTACAAGCACAACCTACTATATTATCTAGGCAAGAAGGACTTATTAAAACTCTTCATCTTAAAACTCTGCCTGAACCTAGTGTGGAATTCAATTCAAGAAAAGAGTCTTCCGATATTCGTGATGGAATTACTAGATTTGGAGCTTTTGAATATTCACCTAAAAAACTTGAAATAGTACCAATTTGCACTGATAATTTGCGAGCTAACATGGCAAGTTTAATAGAGCGATTAAAATTAGGTAAATACAAATATAAAGGCTCTGAACGTACATTTAGCACTCGTCTTAAATACAACACAATTATTACTATCCCATCAGATGAAATGGCTCTTGAGGAATGCCAGAGGTTATTGAGGGAAAATCCAGATTGGGTTGGTAACGAAAATCTAGACCGCTTATTTTTAATTCATACTCCCGAACAGGGTTATGAGTCTGATGATGAAACTTCGCCTTACTACAAAATAAAGCGATTTTTGTTAGAGCAAGGTATACCTTGCCAGATGGTTGATACACCTACACTCCAAAATCCTGATTGGAAAGATTTAAATCTAGCACTAAATATTACAGCAAAATGTGGTGTTACTCCTTGGGTTCTCCCCGATGCTTTACCTGATGCAGATTTTTTTGTAGGTCTTTCCTACACCAAAAGTAGGCATCAAAACTCGCAACGGCTAATGGGATATGCAAATGTATTTAACAAATATGGGAGATGGGAGTTTTATTCTGGAAATACAGAAACATTTGCCTACGATGAGCGTGCTGCATACTTTAAAAGTTTGATTAAACAAACGCTAGAGCGTCTCAATCTCCAAGAAACTCCGCACATATACTTTCATTACTCGGCAAAATTCTCACGCGACGATCGCAAAGCTATTTTAGAAGCTGCACGCAGTATTCGTCCTAAAGGAACTTACTCATTTATATGGATTAATAGCCATCATAATGTTCGACTTTACGATAGTCGTGTAGAAACAGATGGTAGCCTAAGCCGTGGAAGTTATGTCATCGCCTCGCCAAACAAAATTTATTTATCTACAACTGGATATAATTTATATCGTAAAGCGTTGGGTACGCCAAAAGTACTTGAAATCAACGCTTGGATAGAACATCCACAAAATGCACCTAACTCACCACCTGACTTAAAAGCTTTAGCAGTACATATCCTCAGTTTAACTAAACTGAACTGGTCATCAACTGATTCATTATGTGGAGAACCCATAACTATAAAATATGCAGGCGATATTGCTTATTTAACTGACGCTTTTTTACGGCAAGGTTCAGTATTTCGCCTTCACAAAGTGTTAGAAAGAACTCCTTGGTTTTTATAAACAGGTCTTCAATTTTTTATAATTCCCTTGGGTTATTTCTAATTGTTCAAGTGATTCCTGCAACTGTTAGGATTTTTGCTTTTCACCTGAGAACAGTCGTGCGTTTGTAATCGATATTGGCGTAGCTATATCTACACCTCCTTCTTCAACAACCCAGCCAACATTTCCGACACCTGCCACTGGTCCTTACGCCTGTTGTCATCATAAATCATCAAAGTCCTCACATCCGCATGGCGACTCACCTTCCGCGCCTTCCTAATATTGCCATCCGTCTCATCAAGTATGGTCGTAATCGCACTATGCCTCACCCGATGGGGACTCATCGTCTTCTTAATCCCCGCTTTCTCAAAAGCAGCACGCACAATCTTATAAATTCCATCCCCCGTCAACCTATGTCCCTCGTGGCGGAAATCCAACGCCGTAAACATCGGCGCATCATCCTTCATATCTCCCCGTGCAATCAACCACTGCGCTATCGCCCGTCCACTCTCCGCACTCAACTCAATAAACTCATCATTCGTAC
>JAAUPE010000256.1 GCA_012034595.1 Calothrix sp. CSU_2_0
CTAAAGGAACCCAGTATTTTATTAAAAAATGCATAATTTTTAAACTTGATTAAACATGAATTTACGGTTTGCACCACAGTCTTAACCCCACTCTTGTGATGATGCCAACCGCAATTTCTCGGCTGTTCGCAAAATTTGCCCTGCTAATACAGCCGCACCAAAACCATTATCAATGTTGACGACACCAACACCAGCAGCACAGGAATTTAACATCGTTAAAAGTGGTGCAAGTCCACCAAAGCTAGCACCGTAACCAATACTCGTAGGTACGGCAATTACAGGACAATTAGCCAAACCCGCAACAACACTGGGAAGCGCTCCTTCCATACCAGCAACAACAATTAACACCGATGCTGATGCGATCGCATGACGATTGTTAAGCAAACGATGGATTCCTGCAACCCCCACATCCCAAAGTCGCTGAACTTTAAATCCGCAAAGTTCGGCAGTAACAGCAGCTTCCTCAGCAATGGGTAAATCGGCAGTACCAGCCGAAATAATACTAATATTACCGTGATATTTCGGCTCTATTTTTGAGGAGTAATGGCGCAAATGCTTGCCATTTCGTAATACTGCAAACCGCGAACTTTTGGTTGTAATAAACTATATACATCGGGATTAATGCGCGTTGCCATAACTACGGGATTTTTTTCGCGCATCATTTGCATGATTTGAGCGATTTGTTCGGGGGTTTTACCTTGTCCCCAAATTACTTCCGGGAAACCCGTTCTGAGTTCGCGATCGCAATCGATTTTGGCAAATTCTCCGACGGGTTCGTAAGCGAGATTTTTGAGCTTTTCCAAAGCGCGATCGCTCGAAATATTCCCTCTCGCAACAGATTCAAGTAAATGCCTTAAGTTATCGTCATTTGTCATCTTTTATTTGGTTAATAGTTAATATACTAAAAACGGCTTGGAGATTGACTTTTAAACGCAGAGAGAAGTTGGCGGTGTCGGTTTCCGTCCCGCCAAACTTCGGCAGAGGAATGGGAGGTAAACGCAAAGTTACGCAGAGAGAATAAAATAAATGCTTATACTCCGAGCGGTTAGCTATTTGAAAAGTTCAATTTTTAACCGTTTTTAGTATAAACATTTCCCCATACCCAATCCCCATTGCCCATTGCCCCAATCCCCATTATCTATTCTTCTACCTTCAATTCATATTTATTCCACAAAGTAGCACCTTGAGAACCTAATGCAGAGAATTTGACATTTTGAATCCGATTTCTGATGGCAACTAATGATAAAGGTGTCACCAAATAAATCTCAGGTAAATATTCTTGAGTAATTTGCTGTGTTTTTCCGTAAATTTCCTTACGTTTATTATCATCTAATTCCTGTGCAGCTTCGATATACAAACGTCCAATTTCTTCTTCCCAATCATTGATTTTGCGATCGATTAATTGTCCCTGTCCTTTTTGTGGCTGTTGGTTAAAAGAATGGGAATTGCCATCTGGAGACCATTTGTTAGCACCATCGTTAGGTTCTAAGGAACCAGTAAAACCAAGTAAATAACATTCCCAATCTAATGTCTCATTCAGCTTACCAACCAGGGTATTGAATGAAATTGGTTGGAAATTGACTTTGATACCGACTTTTTCCAAATCTGTCTTAATTTGTGCTGCCATCGTCACGCGAGTCTTGTTTTCAACGTTAGTCATTAAAGTAAAACTAACACGATTACCATCAACATCAAATAACTGATTTTTGGCATCATATTTAAAACCAGATTTCACCAGCAATTGTCTAGCTTTTTCTTGATTATATTCATATACTTTTAAACCTTTTTCCGGCGATAAATAATAGGGACTTTGAATATCAATTGGTGAATTATGTAACTCTCCTAAACCCCGTAAAACGTTGTTTATCATTGTTTGACGGTCAATCGCATGGGCAACTGCTCGTCGAAAGTTAACATTATTAAACCAACGTGACTTAATCGGGTCAACTACTGGCTGCCCGTTCTTCCTTTTGCCTGTATTTAAATTAAAAGAAATAAAATTTTTACTAAAGGCTGGTCCTCCATTATAAACTGTAAAATTACCGCGTTTTTCTTCATTCTTTAATAAAGAAAAATTTTCTGGTGACACAGTAAGCGTATCTAAACCACCCGAACGAAACTGAAGCACTCCCGTATCTGTAGATTCAATAATTTCCCAAATAATTCTTTCTACATAAGGTAATTGTTTGCCTTTTTCATCTTTACGCCAATAATAAGGATTACGTCGAAATATAATTCTTTGGCTAGGAATATATCTATCAATCATGTATGGTCCATTGACCACTACTTTTTTCGGATCGGTATCAGTTCCCCAAGTGGATAAAAATAACGGGTTGCCTTTTTCATCTTTTGTTTGAGTTGTTTTTCCTAAAATATGTTTTGGCAAAATTCCCACACCATCGGGGGAACCTGTAGTAGAAAATAAAATGGTGCAAACGGTTCGGTAAATATAAATTCAACACGACGATTATCGATTTTTTTAATTTCCGGAAAACCTTACTTTTCCCAACTTTAAGCGTATCTTGCCAGTTTGTCGGAATCTTTTTATTAAAAGCAATATCTTTGTAAGTAAAAACTACATCATCTGCTGTTAAAGGCTGACCATCCGACCATTTTAAATTTTCGCGCAGGGTAAAAGTAATTTGTTTGTTCTCGTCGGAAATTTGCCAAGATTCTGCTAATGCAGGTTCGATTTTTCGGGTAATTGCATTAATGCTTGTTAAACCTTCGGCTGTAAATAAAAAAACGTTGGGGAATTCTTCGTTCAAAGCAAAATTAAACGTTTTCGGGTCGCTTAACATGCTGGTAATCCATTGCGGAGCTTGAGCAGCTTTGGTTTTAAAATTACTCGGATTACAACTGGTGGTGACAAATTGGAAAAAGATAAAGAGGATGAATATTAAAGCAAATGCAAGGCGATTACGGCGAAAACCTGATGAGATATTAATCATGGGGTAGTGCGTTTTTTATGCTGCAATAAAATTAGTTGAGATGGCTGTATATTATACATGGTTTATCTGAGCATAAAAAAAGAGGCTATGCCTCTTTGTCTAGATTTCCACCTGAATATGTATCTTCTTGCTATTTACCATTAACTTTTATCTCGTAGACATTCCAGAGCAAACCACCATAACTGGAGTATTTAACATTCGTGACTTTGTTGCGTATTGCTGCGAGCGATCGCGGATTAAACAAGTGAATATAGGGTAGTTCTTCGGCTGCAATACGTTGGGTTTTCCAGTAAATTTCTTTGCGCTTATTCTCGTCAAGTTCCTGCGCTCCTTCAATATATAACCTGCCGATTTCTTCTTCCCAAGGTTCCACAATCCGTCCTTGTACTGCTGCCTGTCCAGCCGTTGGAGCTTGGTTAAATGGACGAAACTCCCCATTTACAGCCCAGAAATTTGCCGCACCATTGGGGTCAATTCCACCACCACCAACAGCACCAAAATAAGCTTCCCAGTCGAAGGAGTTACCAAGTTTATCCCCCATTACCCCAAAATCAAGCTGTTGGAAATCCATCTGAATACCAATTTTTTCCAAATCCAACTTCATTTGTGAAGCGACTATTTCCCCGGTTCTACTTCCTGTCGGTGCCATTAAGTTGAAGCGAATTCGATTGCCATCCTTATCAAGTAATTGCCCTTTTTCATTGTACTTAAATCCACCTTTAAGAAGAGATTCTTTGGCTTTTGCCGGATTGTAATCGTAAGCTCTTAATCCTTTTTCTGGAGAAAGGTAAAAAGGACTACCAGAAAATGTTGCCGAATACTGCAATTCCCCAATTCCTCGATACACATTGGTTAGCATTGTCGGACGGTCAATTGCATAGGCGATCGCTTGACGAAATTCTTTGTTTCTAAACCAACGGGACTTAATCGGGTTGACAAAGGGTTTACCATTACGACCACCAGCGTTTTGATTAAAACTAATAAAAATTGCTGCTTGGTCTGCTCCACCGTCATATATAGTGAAATCACCTCGTTTTTCTTCCTTCTTCAGCAAGGAAAAATTCCGAGGTGCGACTTCGAGCATATCTAAACCACCAGAACGAAATTGCATTAAAGCAGTGTCAGCATTTTCGACAATTTGCCACACCATACGTTCGAGATAAGGTAGTTGTTTACCTTGAGCATCCCGTCTCCAATAATAAGGATTGCGTTTAAATACCACCCGTTCGCTAGTTTTGTAACTATCTAGTACAAATGGACCATTACAAACTACTGTTTTTGGGTTTGTACCCGTGTCCCAAGTTGATAAAAACTGGAGATTACCGCTTGCGTCTTTATTTTTGAGAGTACTTTCCAGCGCATGTTTGGGTAAAATGGGCAAGCCACCAACAGTTCTTAATAATGGTGCAAAAGGTTCCGGGGAAGTGACTTCGATTGTGCGATCGCTAATTTTGCGAACACTGGGAAATAAACCTTTTGTACCAATTGCCAGAACATCACGGATGCTGGTAGGTATTTGTTTGTTTGTGTAAATGTCATTGAAGCTAAAAACAACATCATCTGCTGTAAGTGGTTTGCCATCCGACCATTTCAAGTCTTTCCGCAATGTAAAGGTAATTTTTTGCCCTTCATCTTTCCAAGATTCAGCTAAGGCAGGTTCAAGTTCTGCGGTAACTCCGTTTTCTGCTAGCATTCCCTCATAAATCGCACCAAATACATTAGGAGATTCTTTACTAAGAACGAGATTAAATGTCTTTGGTTCAGCAGTAATTGAATAGACTAGCTGAGAAACCTGTGCAGCTTGGGTTTTAAAGTTGCTGGGGTTGCAAGCATTCAGAGTCAGCAAACAAAAAACACTAACTAATGCCAAAATCCAACCACGCTTAGATAGGGATTTTAGTTTGAATAATTGTAAAGAAATATCAATATTCATATTTATTTTGGTACTAGATGCTGAACCTATGGGTTTTGAGATTGTAACCAACCAAGGAAATTTTGAGTTTTGCTGAAATATAAAATGCCAACATCTCGCAAAATTGCGCTAACATCAGAACTTCCAAACTCTTTAGAGTTGGAACTGAGGAATACTTTTGGTGTATGAGGATGTAGTTTGGCATGATAAATTATACAGTTTAATATAATTTTGTCTAAAATATGATTCTCTAAAATTCCTTCTTTCGAGCATTCTAATAAAATTTCCGTATTGAATTCAATAATTTCTGCTCGCTCAATCAATAAATTAAATGTACGATGAAAACGTAATCTAGTGTCATTCTGCTTTTTAAGAAAACTAATTTTTGCTTGTTTTAAATGAGAAACTACCAGCTTGGCATTTCCTGAATTCTTATTTCTTTCTGCTTCATTTACTTGTATATTTAAAGAGTGGATAAATCTATCATCAAATTTATTTTCTTGTTCTAATGTTGTTAAAGCTTCAACAAAACAAATATTTGGGATTAACAAATCAATATTTGTAGGTAAATTGCTTAGTAAATCTTCTGCTAATTCGTCTTGACCTTTAGCAATTCCCATGAGAAAATTTGTCTCAATGTAAAGTAAAACTCTCATTTTTGATTTAAAGCTTGAATTCAAGGCTCGGTAATCCCACCTTCTAGTTTTTCCATTAAACCGATATCTGAAATTTCTTGATATGCAGGAGGAAATTCAGACTTCCAGTGATAGCAAAAATCACTAATCCAAGCTTCTACTAAACCTGTTAAATATAAATTAAATATCTGTTTTTGATTAAATTCTGGTTCGTAATAACTCAAAACATCCACAGTTCTCAAATTTAAAATTGGTTCTGATGCATTCTTTCCATCCCAGCGATAAATAAAAATATTATTGGTATCAGCTAACATAATATAAGGTACTATGTAATTTATTCTGCTCAAGAATTTAAGTACTTGTGTGATTCCCGTATTTCTAATGCTCGCATTACTAAAAGCTGAAGGAAAAGCCTTTACTTCAGCCACAAGAACAACTTGTTTGTTTTGATCTAAAGCTACTACATCTGGTTGGGGTAAATCCTCTCGAATTGAAGTTTGCATATCTTGAAATTCCCGATCTAAATAAATTAAAATTTCAACAATGATTTAAGTCGCTACTATTAGTAATGGTAACGATGATTTTGCGATCGCATAGCGACTCAATAGTGAGTATCGCAAAGTTTTCAACCATTTCTAGTAATCGCTTGAATACCACCAACTACTCAGTCTCAAGCAAAACCACCGCATAAGCACAAATCCCCTCTTCCCGTCCAACAGCATCTAATTTTTCATTAGTAGTCGCTTTCACACCAACTTGATTTGGTTCTAATTGCAATACCCCAGCAATTTTTTCCCGCATTTTGCCAATATGGGGCTTTAATTTGGGACGCTCGGCAACAACCACCGTGTCAATATTGCCAATTTTCCAACCTCGATCTAAAACAAGTTGATTTACCTGACTCAGTAACACCAAACTATCAGCACCTTCCCATTTTGGATCGGTTGGGGGAAAATAATGTCCAATGTCACCTAGCGACAAAGCACCCAACATCGCGTCCATAATCGCGTGCGTCAGTACATCAGCATCACTATGTCCAAGTAAACCAAGTTCGTGGGGTATTTCCACACCACCGAGAATTAATTTTCTGTCAGTTGTCAAACGATGAATATCGTAGCCGTTACCAATGCGAATAGACATATTAGTTAATTGGGGATTGGGGATTGGGGAATTGGGAATTGGGGAATTGGGGATTGGGGATTGGGGATTGGGAA
>JAAUPE010000067.1 GCA_012034595.1 Calothrix sp. CSU_2_0
CTGAAAAGTACTTGCGTCCGTTAAATGAATTGCCTGAGACTTTTGTGTCTAAAGTTATGCAAGGAGAGCCGTTGCCTTATTTGACTACTGCACAAACCCAAGTTGTGAAGGTAATTTTTATATCTTAATAACTTATAACTACTTTGTCTTTTTAAGGAATACTACACTCAAGGCATTCCGTTGGAAGTTGTTTCTGGTTCGGATGGAAGTGCCAATATGACATCGATGATACATCCAGGTGTTATTAAGTATGTTCAACATGTTGCCTCCTGGCTACGATATCAGAAAGATACCAAAAGAGGTTGTGCAAGCAGCGATGAAAGGAGAAATGCCTGATTTGACTTTGTTGCCGCCCGACTTGCAGCAACATCTTCGTGATAATTTGGAAAAGATGATGGAGAACTACAACGGAGCGGTAAGACACTGCTGGGTTGTTTATTCATTTTATATTTGTGTTTAGCCCGACATTACTGTTGAAGAGATTCTCCAAAAGTTGCCTAAATTTGAGCAGTCTGCAGCCAACATGAACACTTTCTCTCCGTATGACATCAACGAGATTGATTCAGACTTGGTAGTCAAGAACTCACAATCCAATCAAGATTTGCGTCTCTACATTTCAAAACAAAAACTTTTCTTGAATAACAGCTACAATTTTCTGTCACAAATAGCATAATAGAAATGTGACTGATTTGTTAAACCCTTTACTTTCACTTAAACAAGGACACTGGTTCAAGCTTATTTGCGGAGCCAGCTTCCAACATTTACCTGCGGTCAGAAGCTTAACACTAGCCTACACTTTGGCGGGCGCTGACTGCATAGATGTTGCTGCCGATCCGTCTGTAATCGCATCTGCTCGAGAAGCTTTACAAGTTGCCTCATCTCTTATACCAGATTCTCGCAAACTTGGCTACGGTAAAAATGCCAAACTGCCTTATCTAATGGTGAGTCTCAACGATGGAGAAGACCCACATTTCCGTAAAGCCGAATTTAACCCAGCCTTGTGTCCTCCAAACTGCACCCGTCCTTGTGAAAAAATCTGCCCTGCCCAAGCAATCGTTTTTAATCACCAACAAGAGAAATTTTCAGGTGTAACATCCGATAAATGTTATGGCTGTGGTCGTTGTATCCCCATCTGCCCCTATGATATAATTTATACAAGTTCATATGTATCAACACCAGGAGCGATCGCACCATTGGTACTGTCAACCGGAGTCGATGCCGTAGAAATTCATACCCAAGTTGGGCGTTTGCAAGAGTTTAAGCGATTGTGGCAAGCAATGGGTTCGCACGTAGAGCAGCTAAAGCTAATTGCCATAAGTTGTCCGGATGGCGAAGATTTGATTGATTATTTACATGCCCTATATGATTTAATCGCACCGCTTAAAAGTGCATTAATTTGGCAAACCGATGGTCGCCCCATGAGCGGTGATATTGGCGATGGCACGACAGTTGCATCTGTCAAGCTAGGGCAAAAAGTTTTGACAGCAAACCTACCGGGTTATGTACAGCTAGCGGGAGGCACCAATAGTTATACCGTTGCCAAATTGAAGGCAATGGGGCTACTGGGCGATTTTAGATTGCCGATTTTAGATTTTGGATTAGAGAACCCCAATCAGAAATCCCAAATCCCAAATCCCAAATCCAAAATTGCTGGGGTTGCCTATGGTAGCTATGCCCGCGTACTGCTGTCATCAGTTCTCAAAAAATTAGAAGCTAAGGAGGTGAGTCACGCTAGTGCAATAAAGACCACACAAACTACTGCAAAAACAACTGTCCGCTTAGAGGATGACAAAGAACTGCTTTGGCAGGCAGTTGATCTAGCTCATTCTCTCGTTTCCCAGATTAAATCACAGCAAATAAATTAATTCTTAATTAATTCTTGATTAAGTCTTAATTCAATATTGCCCACTCGGACACATCGCTACGTCGGCGAGTTAACGGGTGTGTAAGTGCCACAAACACTTTATTTTCTGGTGAGGAAAACCTACCTCAAAAAAAGTGCCCACCCACTTTCTCTAAAAAACGTCACCATAAAAAGCATGACGATTACAGACGATCTCCAAAAGTTGTTGAATATTTTGCCCCAAGACCTGCGGCAAGTTCTTGAGAATCACCCGCAACGAGATAGTTTAGTAGAAGTGGTCTTGGATTTAGGTCGCCTTCCAGAAGCCCGCTTTCATGAAGGAGCGGAATATCTGAGCAAAGCACCCATCACTCAAGCACAAATTGATGATTGCGTTCAGCGAGTGGGAATTTTTGGTGGAGATAATCGTGCGGGAATTGAACAAACCCTGCATCGAATCAGCGCCATCCGTAACCGTACTGGCAAGATAATTGGTTTAACCTGTCGTGTCGGTCGAGCGATTTATGGAACCATTGGCATGATTCGCGATTTGGTGGAAACTGGTAAATCGATTCTCATGTTGGGTCGCCCAGGTGTAGGTAAAACTACTGCTCTGCGCGAGATTGCCCGCGTTTTGGCAGATGATTTAAACAAGCGCGTGGTCATAATTGACTCCTCAAATGAAATTGCTGGTGATGGCGATGTACCTCATCCAGCAATCGGTAGAGCCAGGAGAATGCAAGTCTCCCATCCCAGCGAGCAACATCAAGTCATGATTGAGGCTGTGGAAAACCACATGCCGGAAGTTATCGTGATTGATGAAATTGGTACGGAACTCGAAGCTTTAGCGGCGCGTACCATTGCCGAGCGAGGAGTGCAGTTAGTCGGTACGGCACATGGCAACCAAATTGAGAACCTGATTAAAAACCCGACTTTATCTGATTTAGTGGGCGGCATCCAAGCTGTGACATTGGGAGACGATGAAGCGAGACGACGCGGCAGTCAAAAAACGGTGCTGGAAAGAAAAGCCCTACCGACTTTCGAGATTGCCGTGGAAATGCACGAACGCAGCGCTGGGTAGTTCATGAAAGTGTCGCTGATACAGTTGATGCATTATTGCGTGGTCGCCAACCAAATCCGCAAACGCGAACTATCGATGAAGGTGGTAAAGTTGCGATCGCCCGCCATTTGACTGCTATTAACGGTAACGGCAACGGGAACGGTCGCAATAATGGAACTATTGCCCATGCCGAAGATGCATTTGCTCCTGCCCGTCAAGTCAATGGCTGGCGTTCTTCGGGAAAAATGACCCCATTGCAGGCAGTTCCCAACGAACCAGTTAATTTATCGGGAAGCAGCGAATTTGACCGCTTACTGAATGAGGAATCGTGGGGTGGGGAAGACAACTTCGGTTTTAGCGCTCGCGATCGCGAACCGGAGGTTCATCGCGTTACCCATCCAGGACCCAACGGTGAAGATTTGCCTTTGCACATTTATCCCTACGGTGTCAGTCGTCATCAACTCGAACAGGTAGTTAAGGTACTTAATTTACCTATTGTCTTGACAAAAGACATCGATAGTGCTGATACAATTTTAGCATTGCGATCGCATGTGAAAAACCACGCTAAATTGAGACAATTGGCGAAGTCGAGACATTTACCGTTGCACATGATTAAGTCGAGTACTATTCCCCAGATTACTCGCGGATTGCGCCGAATGCTCAACATGGACGACCCGGAATTTAACGACGAGCGGGAGTTACAATTGTTGATGCACAATGGCTCTGAGGATGAAATGGATGCCTTGGAGGAAGCACGGTTAGCGGTGGAACAGATTGTCATTCCCAAGGGACAACCTGTAGAATTATTACCGCGATCGGCTCAAGTGCGAAAAATGCAGCACGAATTAGTCGAGCATTATCGCTTAAAATCCGACAGTTTCGGTGATGAACCAAACCGGAGATTGCGGATTTATCCAGCTTAATCTGAATTGAATGTAGAGACGCGAAATTTCGCGTCTCTACATTGTTTGTTGGTAGATAAATTTTTATTTGCATCTGAAATGATGATTTTAAGGCAAAAGACAATAAAATTTGTTGGATGAGAGAAATAATTTTTTATCGTGCAGATTCAGAACGATGTCCTATAGAGGATTTTCTTGATTTCTTGTCAGCAAAACAATCGCAAAAAGTTCTTTGGGTATTACGCTTAATTGAAGAGTTAGAATTTGTACCTAGTCAATATCTCAAGAAATTGGTTAACAGTGATGATATTTGGGAAGTAAGAGTCAATTTAGGTAATAATACATTTCGTCTGCTTGGATTCTTTGATAATGATAGTTTAATAGTTTTAACAAACGGTTTTGCAAAAAAGACACAAAAAACTACTCCATTTCAAGAAATTTATTTAGCAGAACAGCGCAAGAAAGATTATTTAAGTAGGAAGCTTAATGATGAGTGATGTAGAACGTTATATTAAAAAGCGTAAGCAGGTAGATGTTGAGTTTGCAGAAGATTTTGAATTAGGATACTCTAACTTTAAAGTTGGAGTATTGTTAGCGCAAGCAAGAGAAGCTGCTGGTATTACACAAGAAGAATTAGCTAGTAGGCTAAATTTAGATATTTCTATTATTGTGAATATAGAAAATAATGTTGAAAATGTGGGAATTTTAACTTTAGAAAAGTATGCAGAAGCATTGGGGAAAAGACTTTTTGTAGAAATAAAATAATAAGTGTGATATGCCTTTGGCATTAAGCTCCGCTTATCGCAATTCTACGTAGGTTGGGTGAAACGGAGTGAAACCCAACACATGATACCGGGAAAAATAAATTATTGAATTACAAAAATATCCTGAATTCAAAATCTGATTAGAAGTTTATCTGTGGAAAAATTACCTTAAATAGAATCATATTAAATCGTCATAGAATCGCATTAATTCGTAGCGACTACACCAATTTAATGTGAAGCTACATAGAATAGGAACTAAAAGCCTAGTACAACAAGGCAAAAGTAAAAAGGCAAAAGGCAAAAGAAATAAGAGTTACCGTATAAGCTTTTCAGGCATTTAAAATGGTAGCTTTATTTCCGCCATGCGGCACTAGTGGTCTGTCAATTTTATTTTGATGGTTGTATACAAATCCAGAATTCCGTAGAGACGTAGCATTGCTACGTCTCTACAACCGTCATTTTTATCTTGACAGACTACTAGAGCTATTATGCGATCGCACCCAGTCTTGTATCTTAAACTTAAAATAGTGATATTGGCTTCGGGGTAAATTTAAAATGCAATTACATGAAAAATTAGAAAAACTCAAAGCGTTATTTACAGAAATGGAACAGGCATTAATTGCCTATTCTGGAGGAGTTGATAGTACTTTAGTGGCAAAAATTGCCTATGATATATTGGGTGAAAAAGCCTTAGCTGTCACCGCAATGTCTCCTTCATTGCTACCAGAAGAACTGGAAGATGCCAAAATTCAAGCTGCAACGATAGGGATTAGACACGAAATAGTCGAAACCAACGAGATGGAAAATCCTAACTACACGTCCAACCCCATTAATCGTTGCTATTTCTGCAAAAGTGAATTACATGATACTTTAAAACCCTTAGCGAAAAAATTGGGTTATCCCTTCGTGGTTGATGGGGTAAATGCAGACGACTTACAAGATTATCGTCCAGGAATCCAAGCAGCAAAAGAACGAGGTGCAATTTCTCCCCTGGCAGAGGTTGGAGTTAGCAAACTCGAAGTGCGTCAACTGTCACAACAACTCGGTTTACCTTGGTGGGATAAACCTGCACAACCTTGTTTGAGTTCCCGCTTTCCCTATGGAGAAGAAATAACTGTTGCGAAGTTGCAACGGGTAGGAAGGGCAGAAATTTATTTGCGAAAATTAGGATGGGAAAATTTGCGAGTGCGATCGCATGGAGATACAGCTAGGATTGAGTTAGCATCGGAAAATATCAAGGATTTTGTCGCAAACTCAGATTTAACAACAATTGTTTCGGCTTTTCAAGAGCTAGGTTTTATGTTTGTAACCCTAGATTTGGAAGGTTATCGTAGCGGTAAGTTAAATCAAGTTTTGAAAGTAGAAGAATTTAGGAGTCAGAATTTAGAAGTCAGAGTTTAGGAGTCAGAATTTAGGAGTCAGAAGTTAGGAGTCAAAATTTAGGAGTCAGGATTTAGGAGTGAGAATTTAGGAGTGAGAATTTAGGAGTGTGATTGGGGATAAGGTTTATAATATCGGCGATTTTTGGATAGATAAATCGTTTGTTGATTCCTACTGAAAAGTATTGGTGAAAAAGCTGATGTTTGGTTACGCTAAAATTTAACAATATCCCATCCCGTGCAATGCGATCGCTTATGGTTATACAATCAGCATCTTTGGCAGCAGAAGACATCATCTACCCAGAAAGCGACGGACAACCAATGGCAGATAACACCAAGCAATTTGAGTTGATAGTCCTTATCAAAAAAAACTTTGATTTGTTATTTGCCAATAATGATAATGTGTTTGTTGCTGGGGATTTATTTTGGTATCCAGTCAAGGGTGATAATAACACCCGTCGCGCACCTGATGTAATGGTGGTTTTTGGCAGACCAAAAGGGGATAGGGGTTCTTACTTGCAATGGAAAGAAGAAAATATTATTCCCCAGGTTGTATTTGAAATTCTTTCTCCTGGAAATACCCACCGAGAAATGATTGCTAAGTACAACTTTTATCAACGCTATGGTGTGGAAGAATATTATTTATACGATCCGGAAACAGGAGAGTTGACGGGTTGGTTGCGTGCAGAAAATGAACTGCAAGAAATTGCCGAAATAATTGGTTCGGTAAGTCCACGTTTGGGTGTACGATTTGAGGTATTCAATGGAAAGTTACAAATTTTTCGTCCCGATGGACAGCAATTTTTAACCTATTTAGAATTAGATCGACTCCGAGAACAGGAACGAGAACGTGCCGAACAAGCAGAAAGTCAATTACAAGCACTACGTAATTTACTAAAATCCAAAGGTATTAATCCAGACGAACTTTAGTTGATTTACCCTAATTGACATTAGCGACAATTTCACCCTTTCGATTAATCTCCACGGCAGTTTTTGGAAAATCCTTCTCCATCAAATCACGCAAAAGTCCCACAGTCCGAAAACGCTGGTCAATGTGGGGAATTCCCTGTTTATCCATGCGAACTGGAATAATCTTACCTCCAACTAATTCCCCCGTTTGATTCAACTTCACTTCCAAAATCATCGAATAACCCGTTTCTGCGGTTGTCGATAAAGTTCGATATCCTAAAAAATTCCCCAAAGAATATGCGATCAACTTATCTTTATATATTTCCATAGCACGGGGTACATGTGGTCCATGTCCCAAAACCAAATCTGCACCAGCATCAATCATTGTGCGAGCAAATTGTACCGAATTACCGCGATTTTCCCCATAAAAGTATTCCGTCTGATTTTTAGTTCGCAACGCTCCTGTTCCTTCTGCACCAGAATGCATTGATACAATCACAACATCAGCTTTTTTTTGTGCCTCGGTAACGAGGTTTTTTGCTGCTTCTAAATCGTGAATCGAATTGTAATACTCGTAAGGTGCAAAACCAACCATTGCGACTTTCACGCGATTGGTTTGCAGTAATAATACTTGATTTTTCTGACCGACTGTATCAATTCCAACTTGTGATAAATTCTTTACAGTATCGCGAAAACCGACTAAACCAAAGTCTTTAGCATGATTATTCGCAATATTAAACACATCAAACCCAACATCTGCAAACAGTTTTGCATATCCAGGGGGCGAGCGAAAGGCAAATGTTTGTCCTCGATTAATATCTTTAGAACTGTAGGGATGATTTGTTAAAGAGCTTTCAAAATTACCAAATAAAATATCCGCACCTTGCAAATATGCTCTAACAGATTTAGGAATTAGCTGATTTTGATGATTTGGTAATCTGTTGTTTGGGTAATTAGTTCCAGGAATAACATCCCCTACGGCTTGGATTGTAATTAAGTCAGGAAAAATTTGTTCCTCAGTCGCAGGGGGTAAGATAGGTAGAGATTCAGATGGCTTTGGTGGTTTATCCGATGCCTGTATTTTTCCCATCCGAATCGCTGTACCAATACCAACACCAACAACTAAACAGCTAGTAATAAAAGTAAAAGAAAGAAATTTGCCGATCCATCGATTGACCATGATGTTTGCACTCCCGATACCACGAACATAGTGTAGCTTATGAAGTTTAATATACACAGATATCTGGAATTCTATTGTTAATCTTTTTAGACAAATTGCAATATTTGATACTTTAAGATTTGCGATCGCATTATTTCGGTGTAACATCATAAAAAATAACCCTCAACCAAATAAAAGTTTGCTGGTCAAAGGGTTTCAGAAATATTCTAATCAACGGAGAGGGGGGGATTCGAACCCCCGTTGGCTTTCACCAAAACGCATTTCGAGTGCGTCACCATCAACCACTCGGACACCTCTCCAGGCTTTTACTATTCCCCTGCGCTTCCTTTCGCGCTTCACAAATAAAGCATAACATTATACCACGACTTTTTCTATACTCCAAGTAAAATTTTTCCTAAATTAACTTGTCACTCTTTTGGAGACACACTTTCACTAAATGGGCTGTGTAAACCTATTTACAACAATTCTCAGTTCTAGGTTCTATCCTCACCCTTTAAAGTAACCCCCAGTAGGTTTAGTTAATCAATGATTTTTACTTCGGTCATCTGGTGCGATCGCATTTTGGTCAATTAACCATTTGACTGCTAGCATCCTTAAAACATGGCTCATACCTCCTTTGTCAGAGCATAAGATTTTTAACTGCTCATGCTCACTAGGGCTGACGTAAACTTTTATTAAGGTTGCACCATCATCACGCTGCTTTAATATTGGTACTTCAAGTATTTCATCCAAACCTGAGTTACTCAGATTTTCTACAACAACAGTGTTGATAGTGAGTAACTCAGGCTTTTTAGTAGGTATAGGGGTAATCTCTATGTTTCGGCTTGCGTTTGGGGTATATTCTGCTTTTTTACTACGGTTAAATAACCTTGAGATAATAGGTAGTCGCGCATAACCCCTACAATTAACGCACTTACAGATTGCTCTCTATCTTTGGCGCATAGTTCTAGTGAATCTTTTAACTCATCACTAGCTTGAAATGTAATTCTATTTTTATTGGTAGCCATAATACTTAAAAATATCGATAGCCTTAATATAAAGGACTTTCAGCACTTTTACCACACTACTATTACTTTTACTCTGAGAAAGGTATAAAAAATGAGTAAAAAGTGTTGACACTTTTGAGTCACTCACGTTATATTCAATTTGTGAGCAGGTTGAATGCAAACAGCTAACAGACTGCTAACAAATTGCTCGCACCAAAAAGCTTTAATTAATCTCATCCTACGAGTGAGAAAAATACTACCCAATCCGTGAGAACCAATCCGAGGGCACGTTTGACGGGAGTTCGTGAAAGTCGAACAAAGCATTTAACCCAAATAAAGGGTTAGATACAGCTACTCAGATTGCTAACAATATGCATTCAACTTGCAAACAATTAGCATTCACTTTGACTAGCTGCAACTAGCCATTTACTAGGTACATCTAAAATGCTTCAAAACCTTACAGCGCAATGTATTCGCCCAGTCCTTGCTTGTGACGCTGGAAACAGATACATCAAGTGGGTAAATCCTTCAAAGCAAGTCAAGTCAATACTTTCATGTGTTGCTGAATTGGACAAATACGACTCCTACGACATGAATGCAAATTGCCCGCACACTGTCTACATCGAAATTGAGAATGGTAAACGTTACTTAATTGGTAAAGATGCCAGTCAATTTGGCGGTCAATGGTATTCGATGGTGACAAATGTGAATTAGCTGAAATACTTGTCCTAGCTGCATTACAGCCATTATCAGGTGAAACTAACTTAGTTGTTAACGATTTACGGCTGTGTCTACCCGATAGTCGCATTGATTCATCCAGAGAAGCACTACAACGAATCACAGGACAAAAGGTATTCACCAGAAATAACTTACTGATTCATGCTGATGTCAAAACAGTTCGGGCAATTGATGAAACTGTCGGTTCATTCCGCAAAGCCAAGTCAGAAGGTTTATTCAGTTATTCGGCTGCATTAAACGGTATCATCTCGCTTGGAGGTAAAGACGGAATTGCAAGGCTTTATACATCGGAAGGTCAAATTAACCGTTCTGCTGACGTGAAAATATCCGGTACTCTGGCTTTAATTACCCACATTAACAAGGCTTTAGCAGTCGAAATTGGTAAAACAGTTCAACCTCACATCATCATGGATGCAATCGAACGGGGTGATTATTTAATACCTGGTTCTGGCTTTAACTTTACGAAAATCTTCTTTGATTGCCGTGAAAAATGGTGGTCTGATATTCGTTCAGCAGTTGGTAAGCAGTGGCAACCATTTGCAGATGAAATTGGTGAAATTTTAGTTGTGGGTGGTTCTGCACATTTAGTAATAAATAAACTACCCAGTGACCGTTACAAAGTACCAGAGCAACCACAGTTTTTTGATTTATTAGGGTTAATCTAGGAGATTAAACAAATGACAACTAGTAAGCCAGACAGATTATCAGTAATGGTTCCTAGAGATTGTAAGGGTGACATTGACTACATCATGAGTCAAACAGGTATTAAGTCAAATGGTGAGTTATTCAAATTACTTTTAACTCGGTACAAAGATGATTTTGTGAGTGCATATAATCAGTTTTTTCTACCATCTACTACCGTACAACCTCAACCCCCAATTGAAATAGTAGCTAGTTCACCACCGACTGAAACTAACAAACCTCTGACAAGTGCAATCAGTTTCTAAAACCAACCAAAAATACAAGGAAATATATGGATAATCAACCCACACCAATTAACCCAACCCCAACCGTGGCAACGACTACAGACATTGAAACAACTGAAATTATCACAGTAGCACTGCAACAAGGTGGTGTTTATGCAGACTAAAAACAACCTTCGCCCTGTAAACAGGTTTACAAGACTAACATCTACTGAAAAGCTATTACAAACTATCCAATCAGCATTAACCCAAATCCAATTACAGCACCCTGATGATTGGCAATTATTAACTGAAGCGGGTTTGGTTGCCAGTGACGCGGGAACTTTGGAAGATGTCCAAGAAGTTGTTCGTTGTTCTATTGAAGACTGGGACGCACTTCTACAAATGAAAGACCGGGAATCCATCACATGAACCTAAACCGCGCTCAAATTTATTTACTAATGGCTGGATTGCTTGCACTGCAACAACGGGAGGGACTTTACTCGGTAGCCAGTCAAGATGCAGACGATTTATTTGACCAACTGAACGAATTATTAAATGCGATCGCCCCAACCGTCCAAAGTTAAGCGATCGCATTTATCAGGTGCATCTCCACCGCAATGAAAACTACACTACACAAGGATTTTACATCATGTCAGGCAACAAACCATTAGGTTTTTTCGGTTGTAACTATGACTACGTATTGATTACAGACATTATGGAAACTTGGGGCGATAACTTGCAGAACATATCAGACTGCGATTGCTATTATTTGATTCACGTTGCAAGTGAGTATATCAACTTTCATTATTTGACTGAAGACCCTACCAATGTAGTTGATGAACTCACAACAAGGATTATTGCGCGTGAATTACCAGCATCGCAAGTACAAGCTTTAATATCGGCGATTGTTAACAAATCCAGTACAAAGCCGCTTGGGTACTGGGGTGTTGATTACCAAATTCCGTTGATTAAGGACATCTACGAAACATACGGTGATTTTCTGCAAACCCTGACAGATGATGAATCCTACGAGACATTAAACGCACTTGGATGGGTTCTGTATTGCGATAACCCAAGTAATTCAAGCGAGGACGCAGACGAGGTAGCAGGAAGATTAGAAGAATTACCACTCGCACAATTACAAGCATTAATCCAAGCGTTGGGAGATTAGCTACAAATGTCTACCAGAACTGACAAGTACATTGCTCCGTTCTGCGTTGCTGGTGTGGGGTTGCTTTGCTTGGCTTCCCCGCTATTCTTAAATCTTGGCTCGCAAATGCCTAGCTACATTGAATCTCAGCAATTAGCGAGCCGACAGGAAACACAACGCAAAGAACTTACCGAACGAAAAAAGACAAGCGATCGCATTAAGCAAACTGGACTACCAATCGCAGGTTCAACGCACACAATAATTGATTACTTAGACGACCCTGATAAATTACCGAAACTGCCCAAAACAGTTCTGAATCGGTACGCAAATACTCAAGCTTGGGTGTTTGATGCCAGTGACCAATGCATCGGAAGAATTATCAAAGGTCAATTTATTTCAAAACACAAATCATCAACAACATGCGAGGACATCCCAAATGGCACTAGGCAATAAATCAACTTCTCCTCATTCCGTCGGGGTTCCCCAATCTCAACCAGCATCAAAACCTGCAAAGATTCCAACCAGTAAAAATCCTGACTTTATGGAAACACTGGTTACTTGGGCTTTTAAAATTCTCACTTTCCCTTTGTGGATTGTTACCACGGTATTTGGTCAATTATTAACTCCTGGCGCAGCAGGTGCAACATTTCTAGGCAAGGTGTTATTCATCTTTTTGGTGGTGCTAAGTTCCGATAGTTACTGGCAGGTTTTATTTCAAAGTAAACCTCTGTTCCCTTGGTACGAAACGAGTTGGACGGGTTGGGGTTGGTTGCCTTCCCTGAGTTTATTCCCGCCGGGTATAGGGTTAGGGTTGTTTGCAAACCCGACTTTCTACCTCTGCATCGCGATTAGTTTTGTAATCCAAATGTTTGAATCGGCATTCGTGACGGGGGATAAGTTCGGAAAGTTGAATCCAAAAATGATTGGACTAATTGCGATCGCGTTCTGGGGATTCGATATCATTGCGACCTTTGCATCCAGAAATCCTTGGAGATATACCGACCCACAGCAAGTATTGATGTGCATCCTATTTAACGTCTTCACCATTGCCTGTGCTGAGTTGGGGCGTTGGGGTGAGAAGGTTTTGGCTGGTAAACAATAAAAGTAGTCCTGTAAACAGGTTTACAAACAATTAAAAAGCGATCGCGGTTCAAAGCCCAAGTGAGGTGCAATTCCTCGCAATCGCCTGACAAATTCAATTTATAAGTACTTTCATTATGGAACCTAATAAACTATCCCGGTTGGAAACGCCCCAAACCGCTTATTTACTTAGCCAATTCCCCGAAGTTGAGTATCTGGAAGCTGGGCACGTTGCGGAATGGCTATCAACTCGTAAAGACCAATTATTAATACTTGCCAAGGAAGAAAGGATTGGGTCGAGTTTAGCCAAAACAATTAGTATTGCCACTGCTGCAATTGGAGCGGTTTGTTATGCGACTTCTCCACTTGCCCCATTAGGTGCTGTACTTGGGGTAGCTGGTTATATTTGGGCACAAGTTACCGATAGTTCGCACACCCACACTTTTAACCCGATTCCCTTTATTCGAGGTGGTGTACTGGATGTAATCGGCTCTATGGGACACTCAGAAGCCAGAAAAGACTTTATCGCAAGGTATGACGAGTTTGACCAACTGCGGGAATATCTTGCACCCGTAGAAAGGCAAGAATATCAAATGCTACGTGGTCACATGGCTTTGATTACTGAATACCTTAATCAAATTGAATCAGGGAAACGGTTTTACGCTTATCGCTGGATTTGTGACCAATTTATCTTGATGCGTGGTGCTTTTCCCTCCATGCAACAAACCCGCGAACATACCAGCACAATGCAGTTTGTTAGCCCGTTGGTTGATTGCGATCGCATTAAATTTATCCAGGATGCAAGTCAAGCACCACAGACTAGACCATTAATCCAGGATGCACCACGGGCAATAATCCAGGACACACCAAAGACAATAATTGCTGACTCAAACCCAATCCCCAATACCCAATCCCCAGTAACAACACATTCGGTGAGTTTTGACAAACCAGCACCCGACTTAATCAAATCCATCACCGACCAATTGGATAATACTTTAATCGTTGGGGTTCCCCGTGTTGGCAAAGGTATTTTCACCTCGAATTGCTTAGAAGCCTTGAAAAATAAGGCTACTATCTTCTACATTGACCCTAAAGATGACTCCAAAGAGACAGCTTATTTTGATGGTAGAGTGCATCAACTTTACCGTAAAAATGTCGCGGAAGCTGAACCAGAAGACAGCTATCTGTGGATTAAAGATTGCCTTGCTGAATATGACGCTTTCGACGCAGGTACTGGGGTTAAATTACTTATCTTTGACGAGTTAGCAGCCGTCAATGCAGCTTTTGAGAATGTTAAGGGTGCAACTAAATGGTTGAAATTTAAAATGGTTTCCTATGCTTCAAGTGGCAGTAGTAGGGGAATTGTAGTATGGGGAATTAGCCAAAATGCCCATGTTTCAGGTATTGGTTTTGACGGTGGTGCAAGGTCAATATTTAAACCAATTATCTTAATCAGTGGGGATAACGTCACAGCATCACAGCAGATTCTAGCTGCTGACATTATTCCTGGTGACAAGCGATTAAATTCTACCCAGATAGCTGCACTTTGTAAGAAGTCAACTGTTAACCGTGCAGTGTTTCATGGTGCTTTAAATGAATGGTTTCCAATGCCAGAGTTACCAAATCTTTCTGGTTACAACAGGGATAAGCGAGAATTTATTAATGGTTTTAATCCTAAAACTAAAACTGTTGAAAATTTAGAGCAGATGTTTAACTTAGGCGAGCAAGCTACTACCATACAACCTACAAGAGAAACAAATTGTAACCCACAGCTACTAGATTGTATTGTAGATAAAATTATTTCAAGTACTGAGCCTATTACTTATGAGGCAATTAGAGGACATATAAAAAGAAGTCTCCCTGATATGGCTAAGAAAGAACTGATAGAGGTAGCAATTAATAATCTAATAGAGTCAGAGATTATCAAGGGTAATGGAGAGCAGGGATACACGACTACTTAACATTATTTACAACATTAACTAAGTTTGACCATGACCATGACCTGACCATGACCACGGAAAATATCTTGACCAGGGGGCTGAAACCCTTTGACCTTCGTTGTCAGGTCATGGTCAAACCGTGGTCATGGTCATGGTCAGGTCAAACCGTGGTCAAATCGCTGAAACCCTTTGACCTTCGTGGTCAGAATGGCTGAAACCCCTTGACCTTCGTGGTCAAACTATAAAAACAGTCAAAAATGGTGGTTGAATTTTACAACTGCTATAAAATTCACAATTACTATTAGGAACTAACTAAAATGTCTAACCAACTTGAGCAAAAGCTTTGTAACTATATTTGTGAAGAATTTGACAAAGCTGGACTACCCAAAGAGCTAGGTAAATTTATATTTGATGGTATCACACAGGATATTAGCGAGAACTGGAATAATACCCGGTTTTTAAAATGGTGTGATGAAATGGAAGCGAAGTTCCCACAATTTACTCCCAAAGAATTAATCGCATGTCACGAGAAAGTTAATAATTTAACTGAAAAATATACCCTTGTGGTTAAAGCATTTACTTTTAAAGGTTTTGGTAAAAATGAGAAAAACTAAATTACCCCTTGTGACCGATGTTGATTATTTGGGTGTGATGATTGGTAGTGATGCTTGGTTAAATTGGTTAAATCAAATTACTAGTTTTAAGTATGAACCGAGGCAACAAGGTAGAACCCTTTTATATGAAATGACAGTTCGTAAGCGTGGTAATTACTGGTACGCTTATCGGAAAGTCAACAACCGCTTGAGGCAATTTTATTTAGGTAAATCGGAAAATTTGGATTGGGAGCGGCTACAGTTGGCAGTAGATTTTTTATCCCAAAGTGAGGCAGATTTTTACCGAACCAAAGTAGACCCAAAACCAGTTAGTCAAAAAGTTTGTACAACTATATCCACACCGGAGCAAATGCAATCGCGAATAGTTGAACTCGAAGTTAAATGTCGAAAACTTGAAACCGAGAATTTTAAGCTGAAATCAGGTATGTAATTCAAGCAGAAAGATTACTGTAAATAGGTTTACAAATAATTAAAACCACTCAGGCTTAATGGCTTGGGTGGTTTTTTTTGTGGTTTTGATTTGGGGCGGGGGGGTGGTTGTACAAAAGTTTGGCTAACTAAATACTGGCGATAAATGAGTTCAAAGCTTTTTTAATCTTGCGTCGGTCAGTAGGTTGACATTCCATTAAAACCTTATCGCGTAACTCTTCTAGGTTTGTGGATTTTGGAAGTTCAGATGTAGAAGTGGATTTTGTAGTTTTAAATTTATCTTTTAGCAAATCTGAAACAGTACCTTCCAAATTAACTAATCGTTGGGTGAGTGGCGCGATCGCAATTGCAATTAGTTCATTAGTTCCAGGTTCACGAACTTGGGTCATTGTTAATTCACGTTGCAATTTTTCATCCAGGGCATCCCCACAAAATCCACTAACTTAAGTTTGTTGACAATGCAAAAGTTCTTTACATCGTCCAATAATTCCGAACGATGGTCAAAGCGAATGTTAAGCTGAACCCGTTTATTTTCTTCGGTCATAAATTAATCTAGCCAAAACTAGCTTGTGACTAAGTATATTGTACTAGTTTTAGTCACACGAATTACTAGGCATTTATGCTCAAAAGTAGACTCATTTCTTACTATTTTGAGGGAAGTAAGTAAAAAATTAAGAAACTGAGGGGTGTCTAAAACTCTAACAACGTAGCAGCAGTATTTTCAGTAGCCACAACCGCGCACAAAGCTTGCCCAGCCCTACCTAAATGACCCCATAGATCAGAATTTTTCTTGCTTTATGTACGCTTGTACTGGTTTGGTGCTTTCTTACTTTTGAGTATCGTTGGTGAGTATATATATATACTTTCGTTACAAAACTTAACCAAAATCGTAGATTTAAAAACACCAGGCGTAGGACAGTTCATCCTGAATTCCTGGTGTTTTTGTTTTTATAGAAAATTTGTTATAACCGAAAACGATCGCACCTAACTATTATAAGTGTGATTAAGCTAAATCGGTTTGATTTCGGCAGATAATCGGCTTAGTTCTGAAAGTGCGATCGCTTTAGACTCACAAGGCAATTTGCTAATAATCAAGCCAACCTCAGATAGGACATGCTCTATTTGTTCGTGACTCATTGCATCAGCAATTCTCTCTTGTAAATCAAGCTTTCTAGTGGTTGCCAACTGCTGAAATGCCCCATTTTTAATTCTGGCTTGCGTCTCCAGCAATCTACGCTTTAGCTCAACCAGTGAAATAATTTCTTGTCGGTCGAAGTGCCCTGTTAAATCACCATTTTTCAACAATCCACTAATGAAACTGGAAATTAAGTAAATTTCAGAATCTAACTCGCCAGATGAGTATGAATCCTGGTGTCTTAGGAATAAATTCTTTAAATCGCGATTGGATAAATCTTGCTGATAACTCATTTGCTTTTACCTCCAAAGTGCATCATAAATTGCCACTTGTGGAGTGGTTTCATCCCCAAAAAGCCGATATCTTATAAATTCTGTGCAGGTTAGGTTTTGACTTTCAGCCATGATTTTCAATTGTTCATGTTGCCGGACGTTCAATCGTAAACTCAGCTTGATATGAAATTTCTTCATGCAGCACCATCACTATTGTTTGTAAACAGGTTTACAACGTTTTTGTTTTGTATGAGTTCTCCAGATGCAATCATACGTGCCCTTTTTTCAGCCTTACGTTCTGCGAAGACTTTATCCACATGGATTCTGAGCAATTCATGAATGACAATGACCTGATTTCCATTCACAGAAAAAGTACTACGAATATCGGCTGGCAACGGGAATCCCAAATACTCTAAGCTATGTTCTTGTAAAATGCGATCGCCGCTCGAACCATTGAAATAAACTTGGTAAGCTAGATAATCGGCAATTTTGATTAACCTTTCTAAATCACGATTTTTAATGAGTTTTGAAAGTAAGTTAATTGCCTGACTTTTTTTAGATTGCGCCCCTTCGACTGACTGCCAACAAGCAAGGAAATGGTTATAAAGTTCGTGCAATTCGAGGGGGTACTGCCCGTAAATCAGATCGAATAAATGAGGTAATGGTGTTTTAGGGCGTTTGCGATAATCTAATGTCATTTTGTTTTTACCTATAAGGTTACGTACCTCCAATGTAACAATTGTGAAAAAAATCGGCTTCTATTCGACACTATCAGTAGTACATAAACACTAAAGGCGATAGTACGTTAGCTGTAGTGGGTTATTTTGAGGTTTAGGGTGTGGTGTGTAGCAGTTGAGGGGATAGTTCATTTTGTACAAATTATCACCCTCAACTGTGGCTTAATTTAGGATGTCAAGGCTTAGTAATGACAGCTTTCAATTGAATCAAATCTTTAGGGGTTAAAGTACTGGGTTCACTGGTTCCCCAATCTTCCCACTTAATCAAAAACGTAACCCCTTCAAAATCGCATTTAGTAACCGCGACTACAATCCCGTCTTGCAATTTAAAACCATGACCAACCCCTTTTTCTAGATGAATTATATCCCCCTGTTCGGGTTCAACATATTTGTACGCTGGAGGGAATAAATCATCAAGATTTACAGTAAAAGGTTTACAAGGCTCATCTTCACCAGGGCACTCTAGGCACTCTAGGGTCACTCTAGGCTCTATTTTTACCCTAGAGTGGTCTGAAGTGTCCACAGGGTAAGGGTTTTCAGCACCCACTCTAGGCACTCTAGGCTCTCTAGGGGTAGATTTTATATTACAAACGTTTTTTTCCTCCTTATCTACAACAGGTACGGTATCTACTACAACAAACGAACTAATTTGAACAAAATCAATAATCTCAATATTTTTTAGTTCAGATTCTTTTACTTTTATGCTAGAGTCTAGAGTGCCTAGAGTGGGTGGTTGAATTGCTTGCTGTGTATGGTTTTCAGAACACTCTAGGGTGAAATTAGAGCCTAGAGTGACCCTAGAATCAGTAGAGTGGCTTTTTTGTGTGTCTTTTTTGTTGTCAGTAGTCCAGAATAGTGCAATTTCGTCTAACCCTCCAGCTTGACACCCAGCTTTTACACAAACAACCTCAGCCGAATTGTTAAATATACCGGGTAAGTTTTTAAGGTTTTTAAAGTGTTGGGGAACTGATTTAAGGATTCCTTCCTGCTGAAATTGTTTACGTTTTACGTAGTTCATCGGCACTATGTTTTTTAAATGTCCAGAGAACTTGTTAAACTGATTTGGCTTAAAACCGTGAGCCTTGCAAAAAGCTACATAATTATCGTGTAAATCAGATATTGTCAGATTGGAATCATCAGCCGTTGGACGCAAACACATATCAATATAAGCTTTTACTGAATCACCAAATATGCTTTGTTCCTGCACCAATTCCTTAATTTTCTGATTCTCACGGGTTGCCTGTTTGATAATGCGATCGCGTTCATCTCGTTTTAAAGCTAATGCCCAACTAATTACCTCACTTCTACATTCGTGCAAATCCAAGTTTATATCTGTGTGTTCTGGATTGGCTCTAAGCTTTGTGGGAATTGGAATACAGCGTCTTGCCCAACCTGCACCAGAATTTTCTATGGACAATAAATCGACACTTGCCACAATAAATCGACAATTCCACTGCTTTTCATAACCATCTGATGAATATAATGCCCGTCCCGCTAGTGAGCCGTTATCAACAAGTTCGTAAAAACTGCTTAAACTTTTTTGAAAACCTCCTGTATCGGGGATGCTAAGGAGCTTTACTCCCGTTAAGTATTGATGCCGTCCATCTGGTTCGTCTATTTGAGATAGGTTCCCTAGACTTGTAACAGAGCCATGACCAAATAAACTAGTTAAAAATCTGATAAATGTTCCCTTTCCGCTACCACTTGACCCCACAATGTGTAAAAAGTAACCGTACAATGCTGTGGGGTCAATGTACATTGAAATTGCAGCGCGGATTAGGGGTAAAAATTCTAAACCAAAGCTTGACTCTATAAAGTCTTGGAATACTTTGGGGCATTCAGCATTAGGGATATAATCAGCATCAATAAATGTTGTCAGCAAATCATTTTTATTATGCTGGTGTAAGTCTCCAGTTCTTATATCAACTGTCCCATTTTTGAAGCAAAGTAAATGTTCTGAGAAAGTGCTGGAAGTATCTTGTAGTGCGCTTCTACAGTAATTAAATGCTGATTTCTTGTTTGCGTCCGTGGCAAATTTGAAAACTTTTTCACCTTTTTTAATTAAAGTGTAGAATTTGCGTAAATGTTGGGCAATAACTTTTTTGACCGAGCCGTCTTTTTGATGCACCCAATGACCCATACCTGAATATCGGAAATAGGCATCATTAAGTGCTGTCCAATCTCCTAAACCATCCTGAAAGCAAGTTACCAGAACAGTTTCATCACTTGTCGTCTCAACTTGGAATACTTCTGTTCCGGTATCACTATCAGGTTTATAAGTTTCGTAAAACTCAGCATTATCATCTGTTTTAGCTGTATTTTTAATTTCTACCAATTGCGATCGCGATGCGTTCCGATTCCAAGCTTTTGCACAATTTAAAAGCATGTCATCTGGTAAACCAGCTATAGGGTTTTTCTGTTCAGCCCATGTCCAACAACTATCACCTTCGCTACCTTCAATCGGTGGTGTACATTTAGCACAGAAATTGTCGTAAAGCGCTCTGGGGTTGCCTTCATACTCAATACCCAGAAACTGTAACCGGGTGGCTGTACCTATCAGGTTTGCTGCAAGTTCTACTGCTACTTTATTTCGTTCCCCTAATTGCACCCCAAATTCAAGTAAATCCCTGTGTTTTTTGAACAAACATTTCTCTAAGGTAATCGCACCACACGAATTACCCGTAAACCTGTTTACAGATTTTTCATTTGCTTTAGTGCGATCGCTTTTTGGTTGTTTGTTTGATTTACTGGTAGCTTTGTGACTTGTTGTTTGGGGTATTAAATCTCGTAAATCTTGGTAAGTATACTTTTTACCCGAATTTGAGATTATTTCTGACCTAAAACAACCCTTGCTTGAAATGTGATAACAGCCTGCCAACCGCATAACACGAGCAGGATTCTTTAAGCTTTTATCCCCATCTGAATAGTTCAAAAGGTCTGTTTGTAGGGCTTTCCAGTCTACGGGTTGTATCGGCTCAGTAAATGCCCAATAGGAGTGTATACTTTTTGAACCAGTATCAATTTGTATGGTCGGTTCTGGTAAATTTAGGTTTTTCCAAAGGGTTATTTGTTGCTCTTTAGGTAAATCATCATGCTCGTAAAAGATTGCTCGGCAGTCTTTAATATCTGAATCTTTGCTACCGTGCCCGTTTACAACAAAGTATACCCCTCTACCATTAAGCTGGAAATCTTCAATTTGTGAATTTAAATCAGCCAGGTAGTTTAGTGTAGCTTCACCTTTTCGTCCATAATCATCTGCCTTTTTAGGATTGTCGGAGGAGTAGAATGCTCGTAAGTAAATTGTTTCATCTTCTGAATAACCTAACGTTATTAACTGCTGTTTCGTCTGCTGTAAGTCAAATTCAAGGGGTGGTGGAGTTTTTTCTGTCTGGTGTTGTTGCCACAAATCGCGCAGAACTTCATCATCCCCTCCATATCCTGGCTCGGTTTGTTGAGTATTTTTTTTCTGGAGTCGTTTGTTGGGGACAAGTTGAGTCGTTGAATACTCATTCTGTACTACTGTGCTAGTATCTTTAGCAGAAAGGGTTTCAACTTTAAGATTGTTGACTGTTTCTGGAATATTTGACATACTTAAAAGGAACCCATTGGGTTAAATGTTTTTTTTGAATCCCCTTTGATGGCGCTAACCGTTGAGGGGGTTTGCTTTTTCAGCTTAACAAAGCGTAAATTTTTGGCTCGAATCACTAACCTTGGATGTTTTAATTAGTGCGATCGTTTTTCCATAACACCTAAAATTTTGTAAACCTATTTACAGGTTCGGTACTTTTGTATTTGGTGTAATACCTGCGTAGTGCTTATAAATGACTTCGGGTGAATTTCCTACCCAACTTGCAACGGTTTGCACTGGGATACCTTTTGAAAGGCACATAGTTATGAATGTATGTCTGGCATTGTATAGAACCCTATAACGCTGCACTGACCCCTTTTCCACAAGACTCGTGACGATTCCTGGTATAAACTCCCCACGATTGTCATAACCTCGCCAAATGCGTGTAAAGCCACTAATTTTTATTTCCCTACCATCTGTGTGAGAAGGAAAAACAAGCCAATTTTTGTTATATTCTTGTGTTCTACGGTTCAATAGCAACGTTTTTAGCTGTTCATTGCAGGGAAAGTTACGATTTTCACCAGTTTTCGTACTTTTACGCCCATATAAGTGTGCAAAAGACTCACAAAACCTAATCTCGGTGCAATCTGCGTTAACGTGTTCCCATTTAAGCGCGATCGCTTCTCCAATTCGGCAACCACTAAAAAATAGAAACTTTACAAAATCGGCATAACTTTTATATAAAGTGTCAGATTCAAAAGCCGAGATTATCGCGTCCCGTTCTTGGGCTGTAAATGGGTCAATTTTGCTCGTGTCCCATCTTTTAACCTTAATGTCCGAACCTAAGTCAGTAAAAGGGTTTTTAGTGATTAAGCCAGATTTTAACGCCCAAAGACAGCAAGCATTAAGCTGCATCAACATTCTTTTTACTGTTTTAGGGTTATGATTTTGGACTAAATAATCACGAATTGCGATCGCACTACCTAAATCTTTGCTGGGTAACGCATTGATAATATTTTTGTATCTATTCTGAAAATCTTTGGTAAAAGTGGTATTCGCTAGTTGAGATTGCTTGAAGTCACAATACTTATCCCACAATTCAACTAAATCAAGACTTTTAACCTTTTGACGAACCTTTCTCTGGGTAGTATGTAAGTCAGATAATGCATCCTTATAGACTTGCAATGTTTGGTCAAAGCAACCGGATTCAACATCAGATTCAATAAGCAAGGCGACACTTTGTACCCGTCTCAGGTGAAAAGCCGTTGCCTCCAAACCTGAATATATGTATACCTGTTCTCCACCCGTAAATCCACGAGGTAGACGTAAACGCCACCTATTTTTATAGGCAACAATGGTAACTTTTTTAATTACTCTTTGTACGTACATACACTAAAACTCACCTAGCACCTCAAGTGCAATAACATAGGTGAGAATAGTAAATTAAAGGGATATCAAAGGTTGTGTGTTTAGTGAGAACCCCCGTTGGCTTTCACCAAAACGCATTTCGAGTGCGTCACCATCAACCACTCGGACACCTCTCCAGGCTTTTATATTTTCTCTCGCTTCGTTTAAAGCTTCAAAATTAGACATCAAACTGGAAATCCAGTTATAGCATTAAAAATTCTATCACGACTTTTCAGATACTGCATACGCTTCCCAATTAAAATAAAATATTATTTTTTGCCAGTAATTTTAATTCCTCAAGATTTACAATCCAAAATCCGTCTTGAAAAGTTTGCGTACCCGTCAACTTTTTTCTTCGACACGCTACACGTAGTTTACTTCTCTCTTCTGAGTACGCAAAATCCAAAATCCGTCTTCAAGAGTTTTGTGGAAGAAAACCTTCTTCCCCACAAACTTTTGGCAAAATCCAAAATCTAAAATCCAAAATCCAAAGCTTGTACTGAGCGACAGCGAATGTATCCAAAATCTCTCTACCCCACTTCCCCCCCAACAACAACATCACGTATTCGCAAACTTGGTCCTCCGCAACCTACAGGTAAACCATCCTGTCCACCTTTCCCACAACCTCCTGACTCATCCCAATAAAAATCATTACCAATACCTTCAATATCTGCCAGAGTCTGAAACGCATTCCCCGATAAGGTGACATCTTTCACAGGTTCACATATCTTCCCATTGCGAATCATCCATGCTTCCCCAGCGCTAAATGTAAACATTTCCCCATTCGTCATCCCACCCAAGCAATTCCGCGCATATACTCCTTCTTCAATGTCGGTAAACAAGTCCTCAACGCTAGTATTACCGCGTTCGATCCAGGTATTTGTCATGCGGACAATGGGAGCATGGTGATAATTAAGACACCGAGCGTTACCTGTCGGTTTTTCGGCTAATTTTCCCGCAGTTTCCCGCGAATGTAGCCTTCCGACCAAAACCCCATCCTGAATTAATTGCGTAGTTGTCGCAGGTGTACCTTCATCATCATAAAAATAACTACCACGATGACCTTCAGGTGCTGCACCATCGAAAATCTGTAATTCTTCATTCCCAAAACGTCTTCCCAGTGTCATCACTTCGAGTAAGTCGGGATTCTCGTATGTCATATCTGCTTCTGAGAGGTGTCCAAAAGCTTCGTGGACGAATAAACCTGTTAAAATGGGGTCAATAACTACCGTATAGATATTGCCCTTGACGGAGGGCAAAGATAAAGCCGAAATAGCTCGTTGTGCGGCGCTTTTAACTTGGTAATCCAAACCGATTAAATCTTCAAAAGCTTTGCGTGAACCTGTGGTTTCTCTTCCCGTTTGTACCGTTTCGCCATTTTTGGCAGTTGCGGCAAAACGCATTTCCATATCAACCCAGGATTGCTCGATCGCAGTTCCTTCGCTAGTGGCGATGATAACTCTTTGAGCATTATCAGCATAGCGTACCGAAGTGGTGGTGATACGTCCATCTACACTTTTGAGGAGGTCGGTGTAAAAGTCGCATAATTGTTTTTTTTGGATAAGAGGGATTTTTCGGGGGTCTGTTCCTGTTAATGGTAATTTACATATTGCTTGAACTGGATCGATTGGTGCGAGGATAGTTTCTTCTTCCCCAACCATTCGTGCTGCTGCGATCGCTTCTTCAATTCTGTCTGTAATTGTTGTCAGTTGGTTGAAACTACTGAGTCCCCAGCCACCTTTGTAACAGGCACGAATATGTCCACCAATGGAAATGCCTTCGCTGAGAGTTTCTACTGTGTCTCCACGTAGTAATATATCGGTTCCTTCTGCTTCTTCGAGACGAATCATTAAATAATCGACACGGCTAGAATAGCGGGAAATGAGTTCGGAAATTAGGTTTTGTGCGTCAGCTAGTTGGGTCACAATTATTGCTGGGGGTTGGGAGGTCTATATATTATTTAACGCTAAAGGGGTCGATTCAATTCGCAAATTTATACTTGGGAATTGTATTAGTTCAATTCTGGCAAAGTCCCTAATTCCTCAAAAAAATACATCATAAATTTATCGAACCGAATACCCAGATTCCCAATCAACGTTCTACAATTATTGTTTCCCTACGCAAAATTCCAGGGTGAGTGATGCGATACTTCCGGCAAGCTACGCTAATGCGAATAAAAAGTGAATTGCCAAAAATCCCTAATGGAAAATTCAAGTCGGATTTGGCAATAAGAGCAGTTTTACCGATTGCGGTAATATTTTTCCTTGTTTGTCTAACCTTTGCACTGCATCGTTATTTCAGCTTTTATGCTTCATTCGACCAAGGTATATTTAACCAAGTTTTCTGGAATAATTTACATGGTCGTTTTTTCCAAAGTTCTTTATCCTCCAGTCTCTCGACAAATGTTGTCCATGCTGGTGAAATTCCCTCTGTTTCTTATCATCGATTAGGGCAACATTTTACACCTGCATTGTTACTTTGGTCGCCAATATATGCCCTATTTCCGTCACCTGCAACGCTGACAGTGTTACAAGTAACACTTGTTACCGCAGCAGGCATTGTTCTTTACATATTGGCAAGGGAATATTTAGAACCGCAATTAGCTGTAATGATTTCTGCCAGCTTTTACGCTGCAAATGCGGTAATTGGTCCCACCCTCAGTAACTTCCACGATATCAGCCAAATCCCCTTATTTATGTTTACGTTGCTGCTAGCACTGGAGAAGCGTAAATGGTGGCTGTTTTGGTTAATGGCAGTCTTTATCTTGGCAGTACGGGAAGATGCAGGTGTGGGATTATTTGGTGTTGGATTTTACATGATTGCTAGCAAGCGGTTTCCTCGTGCCGGATTTGCTACTTGTATCTTCAGTTTTGGCTACATGTTAGCGCTGACAAACCTAATTATGCCGATATTTTCGGCAGATATTTCCAAGCGATTTATGCTGGAACGCTTTGGGCAATACGCAAACGGAAATGAAGCTTCAACCCTGGAAATTATTTGGGGAATGGTTAGTAATCCTGGACGATTATTTGTCGAATTAGTTACACCTGTTGACCGCACAATTCGCTACTTAATTGGTCACTGGTTACCGCTAGCATTTATACCTGCCATTTCTCCCGCATCTTGGGCGATCGCAGGTTTTCCGTTGCTAAAGTTATTTTTAGGTAAGGGTGAATCTGTACTGGCAATTACGATTCGCTATGCCTTAACGGTTGTACCTGGTTTGTTTTACGGTGCGATATTATGGTGGTCGCAACGTCCGAAAAGTTTTAAACCGAGATTTCGTCGTTTTTGGATTGGTTGTATTTGTGTGTCGCTATGTTTGAGTTTTACATCTAACCCCAACCGCACATTTTATTTTGTCATTCCCGATTCGGTAAAACCGTGGGTATATGTATCGTTACCCCAACAATGGCAACATGTATCTCAACTTCGTCCGTTACTAGCGCAAATTCCCCCGAATGCTAGTGTTTCGGCAACTACATATTTAGTGCCCCATCTTTCCAGTCGTCGCGAAATTTTACGTTTACCGCAGATTGAATTGCGTAATGATGCTAAAGAAATTATTAATGTAGATTATGCATTAGCAGATATCTGGCAGTTGCAACAATATCAATCTGCATTTAAAACCGATAGGAGTCAATTACGGGATTTAGTCAAGCAAGTTAATCAATTAACTGCTAATCGCGAATATGGAATAATTAACTTTGCTGATGGTGTGGTGCTTCTGCAAAAAACTGCTAATTCTCATCCTCAAGCTATTAGCAGTTGGAATGCATATCTACAGCAGCTACAACCAATACTAAAGCCAAATTAAAGCGATCAAACAGCGACAGAAAGAAAAAAAGTCTTTGATTCTATATCCACGCACAAATCTATAGAAATAGCGGTAATCAGAAAGTGGTGTTTTCCTCCATCTACATGATTCCCCCAAGTCAGAATCAGGTTTTACCACACCTTGCATAGTTTCTTTTGTTTTCTGTAATGTGTCTGGAAAAAGCGACTACCTTAAAGCATCGCCTATAGTTGAAAAATAACAGCAAATAACTTTAAATTCGTTGTGTAAACTCATTTATTCAACTTGCGATCGCCCATTCCTATTTCAAATATTTTCACTTAGACCATGTTAAAAAAATAATTCTTCCGAGAAAATGCAATTATTGTCATTGTTAAACTCGTATTTTCAGATCGACTTCTACATTGTAGTCATATATAAAAGGTTAGGTATTTAGATATATGAAGATATTAGGATTGAGTTGGGAATTTCCACCGCGAATTATTGGGGGTATTGCCCGTCATGTTGGTGAATTGTACCCGGAGCTAGTTAAATTGGGACATGATGTGCATATCATTACCCCTGAGTTTGGGAATGCACCGATGTACGAAATCGTTGAGGGAATTCAAGTACATCGGGTTCCTGTCAAACCCGGAAATGATTTTTTCCACTGGGTTGTCAACCTCAATCAAAGTATGGGGCAGCATGGTGGCAAACTCATGGCAGAAGAAGGGGATTTTGATTTAATTCATGCCCATGATTGGTTAGTGGGAGATGCTGCGATCGCGCTTAAACACACTTTTAAAGTACCATTGATTGCGACTATTCATGCGACTGAATATGGCAGGCATAATGGGATTCACAACGATATTCAAGATTATATTAATCGCAAAGAAGAGCTTTTAGCTTTTAATGCATGGCGAATTATTGTCTGTACCGATTATATGCGTCGCGAGGTGGAACATGCATTACATAGTCCTTGGGACAAAATCGATGTAATTTATAATGGGATTCGGGCAGAAAAGAAGCTTCACCATCAAAATTTTCATGCCCAAGATTTTCGCCGTTTTTTTGCCGAAGATAACGAAAAAATAGTTTATTATGTTGGGCGGATGACCTATGAAAAAGGTGTTTCTGTATTGTTAAATGCAGCTTCTAAAGTACTTTGGGAAATGGGTGGAAATGTCAAGTTTGTGATTATCGGTGGTGGCAATAATGAACACCTGAAACAGCAAGCTTGGGATGCTGGAATTTGGCACAAATGTTATTTTACTGGGTTTATTTCCGATGATTATTTAGATAAGTTTCAAACAATTGCTGATTGTGCTGTATTTCCGAGTCTTTATGAACCTTTTGGGATAGTCGCTTTAGAAAGTTTTGCTTCTCGCGTTCCTGTGGTTGTATCGGATACGGGTGGTTTTCCTGAAGTTGTCCAGCATAGCAAAACGGGTATTGTCACTTATACAAATAATCCTGATTCCCTAGCTTGGGGAATTTTAGAAGTGTTGAAACACCCAGGATATAGACAATGGTTAATTGATAATGCCTATCTGGATTTAGAATGTCGTTTTAATTGGAAAAAAATTGCTAAACAAACCGAAGAAGTTTACACAAGGGTTATGGAAGAACGACATAAAGTTGAATGGTAAATGAGTACGTAAAAATATTTACACAAGGTACAGTTTTCCACAAAAAACCGTAAGGGTGAGATTTTCCCACCCTTATTTTATTTTATTTCATCTACACCAAGATAAAATCCTTCTCTTTCAACAAACTAGCATCAACATTCGTCAAGAATGCTAGTGGTTGATTATTGTTAGTAGTAATAAACGTACCGCCATTTTGGGAAACAAAACGCAGTGAAGCATAATTTAATCCACCAGTTAAACCGATTAAATCTTCACCAACTTTGAAATCGGTAATATTATTCTTACCTTCAGTCGATAAGACGAACGTATCCTTACCAATTCCACCTGTGAGGGTATTATCACCGCTTCCACCAATCAGAATATCATTACCCGCATCACCGTAAAGAAAATCTTGACCTTGACCACCTAAGATTCGGTCATTGCCATCTCCACCAAATAACTTATCATCCCCATCGCCACCATCAAGTTTATCATTACCTGCTTCGCCATAGAGTTGGTCTTGACCGCTACCACCAATCAAGTTATCTTTTCCTTCACCACCAAATAACTTATCGTCACCATCACCACCATCGAGTAAGTCATCACCAGCTAAACCTTTGAGGATATCTTGACCATTGAAACCGCGAATTGTGTCATTACCTGCGGTTCCGGTTAAATTATCATCGTTGGAAGTGCCGTTGAGATTTACACCAGCAGTTACACCCGTTACAGAGATATTATCAAAAGCAAATCCACTGTTGGGAATTGGTTTATCACCAAATTGTTGAAATTTAATACGTACATCTGAACCCAAAGTTAAACCTTTACTAGCAGCAAAATCGCTGAGATTCGATGATTTATTTTGATATTCATTGGTTGAATTTGTCCCAGTCAAATCGAATAAGCGATACCAATTTAATCCATCAACGCTCAATGCGACACCATCTGCATTTGCAGAACCTTGGAAAAATTCTGGCATCACATTATCTGCATCATTAAATTCTTTTTGAGCAAAGTTAAATACTACATTTGATTTACCACTGGTATCGACCCGTAGAATCAACTCATTCAGAGAATTTAAAGATGGTGGTGCCTCTGGATCGTTAATTTTTTCAACAAAGTTATCCAGAGTAATATGTTTTGTTCCGATCGGATTATTTTCCGTTGTTACTCGAATGCGTCCGGCAACAGTAGTATTAGTTTCATAGAAAATTGGTAAGTCACCATCTTCAAAATCATCAGAGAAATTAAGTTGTGCGGGTTTTGCCGATCCAAATACCGCATCATAGGCATTAATTAAGCCAAATCCAGTCAAATCATCGCGTCCAGGTGCGCCGATATCGGTAGCGGTGGATTCTAAACGTTGATAAATTTGCTCTGGGGTAAAGTTTGGATTTGCTTGTTTAATCAGTGCTGCGATCGCTGCTGCGTGGGGTGCAGCAGCAGAGGTTCCGAAGAAGTTGGGAAAGCCGTTACCATCTACGTCTTGACCACCTATGTCATTACCAAAAAAGGTTGTATCAGTCCCTTGAATTGCTGCAAAATCGGGTTTTTGCCGAACTTCGGGTGTGTCTTTGCGCGTACCGTCTGGATTGAATAAAATTGCCACAGGTCCTGCGGAAGTAAAGCTAGCTGGGTTCTGTTGGTCAAAGTAATTCACAGCAGCGACTGAACTCGCATTTACAGCAGCAGAATGACCCCAAGTTGCTGGGCTTTTGGTGTCAAACTCCTCAATTACAGCAGGTCCGAAGTAAACATATTTAATTCGTCCAGGGTCTGCTCCAGCAGAGTTTTTAATTATTAACTCAGCTTGTATTGAAGAAGAACTGGAATTTTGGACAACAAGTATTTCCAATGGTGTCTGGTTTACAATGTTATTAGTAAAGCCATTAAAGCCTTCTACTTCGATGGATTCAATAATATCCCCTGTACCAGGATTAACCAAAAATATGTCTAAATCGGTATCGACACCGTTAGTCGTGTAGAAAGGGTCATCCCACTGAAACACAAATTGGCTAAATCCAGGAGAAAGAGTAATTAATTGACGGGTGTCAACACCAGCACCAGGGTCAAAATCGTGGAATCTACCCGCAATAATTCCCGCAGAATCGCCAGTGCCTGCAAAGTTAGCAGACTCATAGGCTTGTCTCGCAAAGTTCCCCGCAGATGAGAAGTAGCTAACACCTCTGTTCGTAACAACATCATCAACAGCTTGCGCTACGATTCCATCCTGGAAAAATGGCTCGGCAAAATAGATGATGTCATCAACCAAAATATCAGCATTACCCTTATTTGGGTCGGCAAGGTTGCGGATTTGTTGAGCAAAATCAACTTCACTGATGAAAACTGAAGAAAAAACTTGAGATGCCCCAGGTGCAAGGTCATAAATTAACTGTGACATTGCTCGTCCTTCATCGATTCCTGGACCAAACTCTGGAGGTAGTTCTTGCAGTATTTTGACACCCTCTGCAGGTAAATCTCCACTCGCAATATCTTCCGCAGCAGAACCAAAACCGGAAACATCAAAACTATCGCTCATTACACCAATTCTTACCCCTGTTCCATCAAATCCTTGAGGTAAGGCATCGCGTACTCTTTGGGTTTCACTAACGATGTCATCTTGACTCGTTACTAACCCCACATTTCTATAAGGCTTGGGTAAAGCCATTACTCCCATTAATCCTTGCGATGTCAACGATTCTGTGTAAGGGATAGCGGCAATTGACAGGAAACCTTCTACCAGGTGATGTTCTGGTGATGCTGCTACTGTTTTGAAACCCATATCTTCTAACTTGGGCGTAAGGCTATTGATATCATGACCAGTAACTCGTACCAGCACGCTAGAGCCATCTTCACCCATCTGCATGAAATTGCTACTGCTACGGAATAATCCGGGTGATGGTTCGGTTCTCAAATTACCTGGATTGTATTCGTTATATAACCCCCAAAGTGTTGGAGAGATAGGGGAGTTACTTTTGGGAAGATTGACCATTCCTGGGTTAGATTCAAATGTCATAAAATTTATGTCCCTAATTAAGTATGTATGCTGAGAAAACTTGATTTCACGAAGAGTTGAACAAGCTAAAATTAGCTGGATAAAAGTAATTTTCACCAGCTTCATCTCGATATTCACAATTTCGGTATGTCAGAAAACCTGCAATCTCAAAGTTTAATTCGAGCTTCGATAAAATCCCTGCATTTACTTTTAGTAAGTTAATAACTGGTAAAGACTTTATTAATTAAGCCGAAGTAAAGCAATATAAATTTAGATATTGCGACAAAAATTGTGAGTATTATCTAACAGCGACTTTAAAGACAACAGAAACTTGGTTAAGCAATATATATAGCTTGAAAGCATTGCTAACCACACCAATTATTTATACTGAAAACGCTTAAACAACTTAGAAGATAATTTAACACGTATGTGTAAATACTGCTACTACCTTGATGTATTCTTTACAAAAACTACTTAAGTGCAAAATTTTGGCAGATAAAAATTAAAACTATCTGCTTATGTAATAATACGGTGACAAATTGAAATGCGATCGCATTTTCTAAAATTGAATAGGTAGAAAAACTCAAAATGTGAGTATGTAGCTAAAAGTAAACAAGTCCAAAATCCTTGTTTATTATGACTTCTGCCTCAATCGTGACGAAAAATTTTCACGTCTACATATTGAAGACGCGATACTCCAAAGGAGTCACTCCGCGATCGCAAAAAAATCTCTTCAGTAAATTGGATGGGAGAGTTTACCGTAATTGTCGTAAACTTTGTACAGTAGAAATAACCTGCTGTGCAACGGTATCAATTTCTTCTTCCGTATTAAATCTACCAATCCCAAACCGAATCGATGCATAAGCGAGCTTTTCCGGATGTCCCAAAGCAGTAAGAACATGGGAAGGTAAAGTACTTGTTGAAGAACAAGCAGAACCGGAAGAAACAGCCATTACCGATTGCAAACCCAAAAGTAAAGCTGCACCATCCACACTTTCAAAGCTGATATTTAAATTACCTGGAAGTCTTTGAGTTGGATGTCCATTGAGATGAATCCCTTCGAGTTGTGAAAGCAGTTTCCACAATTTATCTCTGAGTTTTGTAATGCGATCGCTCTCTTCTTGTTGTTCTGCTAAAGCAATTTCTACCGCTTTGCCAAAACCGACTATTTGCGGTGTGTATAATGTCCCTGAACGCATTCCCCGTTCATGTCCTCCCCCATGTAGCTGGGGAGCTAGTTTGACTCTAGGATTGCGACGACGAACGTATAAAGCACCAATTCCTTTCGGTGCATAGATTTTATGTCCAGTGAACGACATCAAGTCAATTTGCATTGCTTGTACATCGAGGGGAATTTTTGCGATCGCTTGTGCAGCATCGGTGTGGAAAATGATATCTCGCTCATGACATATTTTGCCAATTTCTGCAATTGGTTGTAAAACTCCAATTTCATTATTTGCTGCCATGATTGACACCAAAATAGTATCGTCACGAATGCTTTTTTCTAATAAGTTTAAATCAATTAATCCGTCTTTTTGGACTGGGAGAATTGTAATTTCAAATCCGAGAGTTTCTAAATATTTACAAGGGTCAATAACTGCACTATGTTCGGTTGCTAAGGTAATAATATGTTGACCTTTAGCAAAATAAGTTTCAGCAATTCCTTTAATTGCTAAATTATTTGCTTCCGTCGCTCCACTAGTAAATATAATTTCCTCTGATTCCGCATTAATCGCATTTGCTAAGATTTTTCGTGCATTTTTAACAGCAGCTTCTGCTTCCCAACCATATTGATGATTGATGCTAGATGGATTACCAAAGTATTCTGTAAAGTAGGGAAGTATTTCATCAACAACCCTGCGATCGACGGGTGTAGTTGCCTGGTTATCTAGGTAGATGGGACGATGCATTTTAGATTTTGGATTTTGGATTGTAGAGACGCGATACATCGCGTCTCTCTTATATTTTATATTTCAAAAATCATAATCACCATTAATTATCTTTCTCTGTATTTTCCATCTTCTAATCATCTTGGATGAATTCTTCTTTTTATGCCTTTTACGAATAATCGCATTACAAACCAAATGCACCTAATACTAATCTTAACGGGCAGTGTAACCACCATCAATAACTAATTCGGCTCCAGTGACAAATTTCGATTCATCAGAAGCTAAATACAAAATTCCATAAGCAATATCGTCTGCTTCTCCCATATGTCCTAAAGGATGCAAATAATCAAGAAATTTTCGTCCTTTTTCCACATATTCTTTGCCACCAATATGCTCTTCTATCATCGGTGTCATAATAAAACCTGGATGGACGGAGTTGACACGAATATTATTAGATGCATACAGTAAAGCATCGGTTTTACTCATCAGACGTACTGCTCCTTTTGATGCATGATAAGCGGGAACACTAGTAGAACCAACCAATCCATATACAGCAGATAGATTAATAATACTGCCACTACCCGCGTCCAACATAAAAGGAATTACGTGTTTGGTACAGAAAAATACTCCGTTGACATTGACTGCCATCACAGAGTTCCATTCTTGCTCGGTAATTTTATGAGTAGGTTTATTAACACCCGATATTCCGGCATTATTTACCAAAACATCTATTTTTCCCCACTTGCGGTAGATATCTGCGAATACACGCTCCACCTCAGATTCAATTGCAACATCTAGTTTCCAGTATTCTGCTTCTCCATAATTCTTCTGAATTTCTTCTACTAATATTTTACTTTCTTCTACACGAATGTCGGTGACTGCGATTTTTGCACCTTCTTTTGCTAACATGAGACTGGCAGCTCTACCAATTCCCAAAGCTGCACCTGTAATTACTACAACTTTATCTTTGACTCTATTCATATTCCCCTTTTCCTATGTATCGGAATATCGTTTGAATAAGCAAAAAAATCAATCAACTGTTCTCGAATTAGGAAATACCAATTGCAAAAATACCCAATTCATAACTGTGGAGATGGGGTATATTCGGTTTAGGTAGATTTTATCCCATGAAAAATACCTAATTGCGAGAATTAGTTATTTTTTTGAAGTTCCTAATATCGAGAAAAAAGCTTAAAAAATAAGATTTACTTTTGAATATTTTCGATTGTTTTTGAGCATTGTTTACATGCTTTTATTTCATTAGTAGACTAGCTTATTTATATCATCTACTTGATTTCAAGATATTAATGTTGACAATTAACATTTTTAAGAATGTATTGGTTGGACTGAAAGGGGGAGAATAAAATGCTTAAAATCGCGCGGAGAGGCGGAAGCGCGGAGGAGGAGTTAAAATGTTAGACCATCCTAGTACAGTTCTGCGAAAATCAACCACTCATTCCTTCTGCCTCCTGCCTCCTGCTTTATTCCAATAGTTTACTCATGATGCATTCCGCGATACGTTGTGCTGCACCTGGTTTTCCCATTCTACGTAAGCCATTTTCCGCGATCGCATGTAATTTGTCGGGGTAAGCGAGGAGATTTTTTACTTGCTTGCCGAGGTTTTGTGGTTTTTCAACCAAAATTATCGAATCACCTAAATGACGACTTTGTGCTTCGGCAAATCCTGGGTTAAATTGTGGTCCTTTTCCGGGTATGGTAAATGCTGGTTTGCCTAAACCCACAAATTGCTCTGTTGCTGTTCCTGCCATTGCGATCGCAATATCTCCCATGTGCAAACAGTCGTTATAAGCTGTTTGGGTGAGAATAAAATATGCATTATTTTGCTTAAATGTCAATGCTTGGTGGTCGGAAAATTTAATTGGTAGTTCTTCGATGGGGAATGGTTTCCAGCCGTGGGAGGTGACAAATTTGGTGAGAATGCTAGAGTCAAGATTGGGTGCGATCGCTCCTAAGAAAATCACGCTTTTTGAGGTGTTGGATAGGCGATCGCGATCGCAGATGGTTTCCATTAGGGATGAGATGCCAAGCATAATTTGTTCCCAATTATTATAGGCTTCGGGAATGCGGGAACCTGGTAATAAGGTTACTATTAATGGACGAATGATTTCTTTATGTTCTGCATCAGTTTCATATAAGCGGTAGGTAGGAAAAGATGGTTGTAAATCATCCATCATGGGATTACCTAAATCGAAGGCTGGAACCCTCATTTGTGTTAATATTTTTGTTGTTAAATAGTCCCTGGGAAAAACAGCTTTGCAATGGTGACGACTCATTAACCATCTTTCCCAAGGATGGTAAATAGAACCTGAAAAGTTTTCCCAATATGCACCCTTATTTTTCCGCTTTAATAATCCCAATTCATCGCGTACATAATACTCAGATTTTGCTGTTCCCACAAATGCATAATTAATTCCGCTAACCCATGCAAATAATAAAGGTAGAATATCCCCAACTGCTAAAATTCCACTGGGATTACCAGTTTGTTGTTGAGTTTTTACCCATTGTTTAACTGCTTTGATTTGATTGAGAGTCAGATTAATCAAACCTCCTTGAACGTCCCGTATTAATTGCCGTCCATCCATATAAACAAATCCACCTGATGGCATTGTTTTCACAGAACCAATTACGGGAATATTGAGTTTTTGATAAGCATATCCTTCTCCAACCAAAGGTAGTGCAAATATTTCTGGGGGATTGGGTAATTGCAAAAGTTCGTGCAAAATCCTTACCGCAATTATATCTTCACCGTGTCCATTGCTTAATACCAGTAGCTTTAATTGCGAAGTCATATTTTATAGATATAGGGAACGTGGGAATTGGGGATTGGGAATTGGGGATTGGGGATTGGGGATTGGGAT
>JAAUPE010000257.1 GCA_012034595.1 Calothrix sp. CSU_2_0
GTATGAATATTTGGGTACTCAGGTATTTAAGTTTATCGGAATCACAGTTAATTCCAATGCAGCAGTTTTATAACTGTCAACTAAAGAAGCAAAACTGCTCGTCCTCAATGGAGACAAGCGATTTTCTGCGTCCGCTAGGCTGGTATCGTGCCTGTGCTGGCTTTGTCTATGTCTATGCCATTTTGCTTTATCTCCAAGTTCTGAGAAAATCCCAGGTATATCCTTTTTTTTTGTTGGTTATGGCGCTTAATGTGTAGAATGCATCTAAAATGGCTAAGTTTTGTGATAGAGATAGTTGTAACAATTTTAAGAGTGAAGTCTCTATATATAATCAAAATCTTCTCATTCTGGGTTGTTCCCAGCGCAAGCGCTCCGACTCAGGATTATTAAAAGCGATTGCCAGATATAATGGTCCCACCTTCCAGGTACTACGTCGATTTCTGAAGCAACAGCCTCAAGCATCAAATAATATAAGTACATATATATTATCAGCAGAATTTGGTTTGATTCCTCAAGACTTCCTTATTCCGTATTATGACCGACGAATGACAGCAAGTAGAGCCATTGAGTTGCGAACGAGTACGGTTGCAAAACTGAGTAATATTGTCAATTCCAGACCATATGAAGAAGTTTTTATCTGCATGGGTCAATTTTACTTTAAAGCTATACAAGGATACGAAGCTATCCTGCCTAAAAGTTTAAATGTGCAAGTAGCCTCTGGTAGTTTGGGTCGAAAGTTAGGGAAATTGCATGACTGGTTGCATGGGAAGCCACCCGAATTGCCACAAAGTATACAAAAAAATATCAATTTAAATAAAAATCCAACAATTAAGGGAATAGAGGTTCTGCTTACTACACAGCAAGTACTTAATATTGCTCACCAATCATTGGAGAAAAGTAATCAAGAATTTGCGAATTTTCAATCCTGGTATGTTGTTGTAGGAAATGAGCGTGTAGCGCCTAAGTGGCTAGTTAGCAAAATTACTGGGTTGCCTGTGAGTAACTTTTCCACAAAGGAGGCACTACGGTTGTTGGTGCAATTAGGTATTGAGTTTAAGAGAGTATAAATATACACTTCTATTGTCGTGATAAATTAGAGACACAAAAAAAATTTGCGCTTTGACTGTAAGATTTTGTGGGTCTTATGGCAATTCATTATTAGGAGCGATATTCGGAGGATATTGAATGTGCGAAGTGCGGATATTTTTTGATGACCACTGTAAGAATTCGCCTTGCTCGTGGCAATTAAATATCAGGGGTGGTGTTTAGGAGGTGACATTGAAACGACAATTAGGGCAACCAGTAGACCCATCGTATGACCCTGAATTGCACCAGAAACAGCAGTTGCTAAGTCAGGTAGTTCAGGAGGAGTGGCAAGTTCTTCAACGTACAATTCAAATGTATGTGATTAAGGCAATAAGGCAATTCGGCGATAAGTTGGGTAATAGTAGCGATCGCAATTTTACCGAAACAGTAGCAAAGGAAATTTTCCACGAAACTGTTGAGGAGGCTCTCAAAATAGCTGGTAAATTTGACCCTAATCGTTCGGTTCGTCCCTGGTTATTGGGTATTGCAGCTAAAAAAATACAACGGTGGCAACGTCAGCAAACCCAGCAGAATAACCGAATTACACCCATTGCCGAACTCCCCTTAGCTCGCAAACTTAAGCAGCAAAATTCAGAAATTCTTTCAGAAGAGGAAATTTTAGGAATATTATACGAGTCATCAAATTCGTCCGACCCCGAAATGTTGGAATATCTGCTGTCATTGGTAAATGATGGTTATCGAGAAATACTGAAATTAGCTTTTGTTGATGGTTTAGACGGAGAATCCTTGGCTGCTGCATTAGGGACAACAGCAGGAGCAGCTTACACCAAAAAGCATCGTGCGATCGTGCAGTTGCGTCAAGCTTACGCCCAAAGTAACAAGTCATCAGAGGAGGGCAGATAAGATGCAAAAACGTTGGGAAAATCAGCAGCCTTACTCTCGTGAAAAAGCCATTCATTTATATGTACAGGCTTTAGACGAAGGTGATATGGAAGTAGTAGCCCAAATACTTGATATTGCCTGCGATGACCCGGAATTAGAACAAATTATTACAGAAATTAATTTAGCCTACCAGGAAGAGGAGCAGATAACACCAATTGCTACCGACGCGGAAATTATTAGAAATTTACTCCGCAAGCATTTACATAGTGCATTTGAAATTATTCAAGAAGAGGAAAAACCTTTAATTTTTGAAGACATTGACGAAGAAGAAAAACCTGTAACAGTTGGGGATGTTATTAAGCGTTTGCAAGATATCAACCGCGTACCATCAGCAGATAAGGACATTATTAGTAAATTATTTGACAGTTCCATTCCACTGCCAGTCAAGCTTAATATCCAAGCTGTTAGACAACTAGCAGTTGAATTAGGAATTAATGCGAGCGAAAGATTCTTGGATATGTTTCGAGATACAGCCATTACTTTATCAATGGGACGCAGCCATAGTAGGGCGCAATTAGCAGCAGCTCGCGAACAAACAAGTCAGTATAAATATTCGCCGAATAATCGCCAAACGATAGAAACTAAAGCCAAAAACAATACTGAGGTCGATAAAACATAGATGATACAAGAACATCGCCGGATGGCAATTTCTCAGGCTGTAGAGCTGGTATATCAAGAAGCTGGGCTGGAATTAGAAAATCTTAAACCGGGTGTTGTACCACTGTATGAACTGATTAGGGCTTACCCAATCAGGGTAGCGGAAATTAAAGAGATGACCATTCAAAGTGTTGCTGACTTTTTAGAAGCGGAAACGGGACAAAAGCTACCTTTTACAGATAGCGAAGATCAAGATTTAAAGTTAGCTGGTTACTTATATTTACTGGAATATAAAGGTTTCTTTTATGGCTGTATTTTAGTTGAACAAAAGCCCCATTTAGCTCCCATATCACGCCGACGATTTTCAGCAGCCCACGAATTAGGACATTACTTGTTACATTTTCTTCCTTTAATTCAAACTCATCAAGAAAATAGTTTGAAAGAACCTTTGATTTTAACAGAAGGTTTATACGTTCAAAATAAAAGTGAAGAAGATGATGAAAGGAAGGAAGATAATGATAAATCTACGGCGCAATTTACCTTTACAAATGGCATACAAGCAGTCATTGATTCTCTTGGTATAGATGAGAAACAAATGGAAGAAGAAGCTGACCAATTTGCTGCCGAACTTTTAATGCCAGCTTCGGCTTGTTTTGCCTTGGCTAAGAAGTTTCGCGGTCGATTTGGGACAAAAAGAGATGTTTTAGCGAAACGATTGGCAACCGAGTTTTTAGTTAGTCAGGAAGCAATGAAACGAAGATTAAAATATTTGCAATTACCAGAAATACTTTTAGAGACTAATTCAAAAACAGCTACAAAATAGGATAATTATACATAAATATGGGATTAGATTTTATTAAAAACTATAGCGGTTGTCGCGTCGAACAATATGATGCACAGTTTCCTTTATTGGAAGAAGAAACCGATGAAGACTTGGAACAAACCCCAGAAAAAGTTGATTTAGATTATGAAGTTAAACCCCGTGCGATTGATTGGGAACCTATCAATTTAAACACCTCGCCCAACTGGCGACCTAGTAACTGGCATGAACGACCAACTCATTTTGTGGATGGCAAAGATGTGGGAGAAACTGTAGCTTCGGTGCGTTCTCCTAGTGGTCAGTTAGTTCCTATTCGCCTTTCCCAAATCGGCAGTATTACCATGCGGGTAGAGAACGGAGAATGTCGGCGCGAATTTGAAGTTGTTGATCGCGTAGTATCGATGGCAGTAGACCTTTTCCCTTGGATGGAAGTGGAAAGTTTTGCTGCTGCTTTACAAAACAATGGATTTCGTTTATTACCAGTTCGCCCTCCTGGTGGGATATCCTCCTACGATTTTGAAACCATGCGAAAGCGAACTCAAAACCGTTCTAATACGGAAATGGAAGTATTGGAGGAATCAGCAATTTCCCACAGTGGTGGCGAACCAACGGTAATAGATGGACGATTGCAACCACGGATGGGAGGTTTCGATATCGACGAATCACCAGTTTTTGGTGTGATTAAAACCCAGCGCCAAAATTACTTGCATATCAAAGGAATACAAGTTCTGTACGGACTCGAAGCTGGTCAACGTACACCAGTGTTTACCATATCGAGAGGATGGCTGCCTGTTGTTTCTTGGTTTGTCCGCCTTTCTGGAGGGGGTGGTGGAACTCCCAGTACGGGAATAGTGCGCGTGGAAGCATCAAAAAGCTGGTTTGAGAAGTATTACAAGCGCAATTGGGACTTTGTGGATAAGTTATCCCGAACTATATACGAGTACCGTTGCCGAGAGCGCAGTTATGGACGTGCTGCTATTTCTCTACACCCCATTGTTCGAGCCGAAGAAAGTTTAGGTTCCCTTTTCCAACCATTAAGTATCCTATCCAATCGTTTTTACCGTTTAACCCAGTTATAAGGTATAAAATTAAACTAAAAATATGAGTGATGAAGTGTTAATTCCGGAATTCGATGTTAACGGAAATGGCTCCCATGCGGGTACACCGAACGCCAATGAAGCAGATAGCACAGAAGATACAAATGCATCTCATAGTACCCTTGGTGTCAGAATTATCGGTAAAGTCGCATCGCCACCGCAGAAAGAATCTACCTCAGAAAAGTTTCATTTTTGGGTGCGACGAGACGAACTAGTTGAAAAAACCCAAATTGTTCGTACCGAAAGTCATGTTGGTGGTGAGACAATAAATTTTTACGCAATTGTAGAAGAGGTCTACCGACAAAGCCGCAAAAAAGATATTGGCGAGGAGTTTGACGCTTTTGACGGCAATGTCGATTACCAACCGGAATTTAGAGTAGAAGGAGTTACTTTTGCTACTGCTACAATTTTGCGTACAGAACGCCCTGTTTTAGCTCCACCTTTAGAACAAAGTTCGGTTTTCTTAGGTGATGAAAATGATGCCCGACGTGCTTACAGGGCGGATGAAATCGATAATCCCTTAGCAATTGGTTTGATTAAAAATGGTGGAAGCGCGATCGCTGGACCGGGGATGATAGACCTAGATTATCTACTAGGTATTAATGGCGGACACATGAACGTTAACGGTGTCGCCGGTCGAGGAACAAAATCTAGTTTTTTGCTATTTGTTATTTACCAATTATTGCGGTTAGCACGTCACCGCGCTGAAGAATACCCATCAGACCCAAATCCCCTGATAGTTGTCCCCATAATTCTCAATGTTAAAGGCTACGATTTATTCCACATTAATCGCTGGAGTAGCAGATACAGACCCGAAGAACATTTGGCGGACTGGCAAAGATTGGGTGTTGAGGAACCAAGACCTTTTGAGAATGTCACCTTTTTTGCCCCACAAATGCCCAATGGTGATATAGCAGTTGCAACTGGATGCCGTAGCGAAGTGCAGCCTTACAGTTGGAGTCTTGGCGACATTATTGAAAAAGGCTTATTTACTTATTTATTTGCTGATGATGATTCCATCAATGACAACTTTAGAGCTTTAGTTCTGGATTTAGAAGCTTTCCTGACACATGAAAGGGTGGAAAATGATGGTATTGTCACTCGCAGTTTACAAAATAACGCACCTCAAACTTTTCAAGAGCTGTTAGACTGGGTTCGAGAAAGTAGCAACCAATTACCTGGCGACCATCACAAGGCAACTTGGAGCAAATTACGCCGCAAGCTTTTATTAGTGGTACATGAAGGTAATGGAGCACTGCGTCGCTACGACCAAAACGGTCATCCTCTCGATTTAGGTCAACGACAAACAATAGACCCGATAGTTGTTGATTTAAACGCTTTAACGCGAGTGCCGTCTTTGCAGCGGTTTGTTGTCGCCACAATTCTCCAACAATTAGTTAACGAACGTACCGGAACCAATCGCGTTGAAGGCTTAGTTTACCTAATTGCCTTGGATGAGCTTAACCGTTTTGCCCCCCGTGGTTCCAAAGACCCTATTACGCAATTAATAGAAACCGTCGCTGCTGAAATGCGATCGCAAGGAATAATTTTACTAGGTGCCCAACAACAAGCCTCAAAAGTTTCCGAAAAAGTAATTGAGAACGCTAGTATCCGCGTAATCGGTCGTAGCGGAAGTCTTGAGCTTTCTCAATCTATCTAGGCGTTTCTTGAGTAAAAGCAACCAGCGCAAAGCTGCGGAACTAACTGTCAGCGAAAAATGGTGATTCAGGACAACGAACCAATGCACGTTCGAGTACCGCTTCCTCCTTGGGCAATGAATCCTAGAGAAGCAACAGGTAATCCCGTTATTGATGTTGACGCAACAACCGTGGAAGAAGACAACGACGATGATATTGCTACTTACTAGGGAGGAGATAAGATGCGAATTTTACACACATCTGACTGGCATTTAAACGACAAATTGGGGCGAATACCCCGCCAAGGCGATATTGTAAAACGTTTAGAGGAAATTGCCAATTACTTAGATGAACATAAGGTAGATGTAATGGTTGTTGCTGGTGATTTATTTATGCCAGTACAACCGAATTGATGACTTAAAATCTGCCGTCGGGGAAATGAGGGATGTTTTTCAGCCTTTTCTTTTAGGGGGAGGCACAAGTTA
>JAAUPE010000068.1 GCA_012034595.1 Calothrix sp. CSU_2_0
TCCCATCCCATCCCCAATCCCCAATTCCCAATTCCAAACTTTCTAAAGAATGCACAGGACACTCCTTCTGGCAAAAATTCATAACTGCACCCTCACGGCAGCAAATATTAATTACATTGGTAGTATCAGTATTGACCAAGCTTTATTAGAAAAATCTGGAATCATTCCTTTTGAGCAGGTGCATGTAGTGAACGTTACTAACGGTCAGCGTTTCACCACTTATGCGATATCCGCACCAGCCAATTCTGGGGCAATTGAGCTAAATGGGGCTGCGGCACGTCTAGGCATTTCTGGCGATCGCTTGATTATAATGTCTTACGGGCAGTTCAGTTTAGATGAGTTAAAATCGTACTCTCCTACAGTTGTCATCGTAGACGAGCAAAACCGACTGTCAGAAGTGCGACGCTATGATGACCTGCTCAGTCAGTACTAGATTTCAAAAACAATGTCAAATTTTGAGATGTCGCATCCTCAAAGCCATGCAATTCAAACAGAAGCTTCCCCTTTGGAGAGCCAAACGGGAAATTTCGCTGTACAAATTTGGGGTGTACGGGGTTTAATTGCCACATCAAGTAGCGATACCCGTCGTTACGGTGGAAATACTGCTTGTGTCGAAATGTTCGTAGCTGGAAAACGCCTAATTTTTGATGGTGGTACTGGTTTGCGAATCTTAGGGAAAAGTTTGAGGAATCATCAAAAACTCGAAGCACACTTATTTTTTACCAATTCACAATCTAACCGTATTCAAGGTTTTCCGTTTTTTGCTCCAGCATTTATCCCAGGAAATAACCTTCATATTTACGGTACTGCGGCTTCTAATAGTGCATCTATTAAACAATGTTTGTATGACCAGATGTTACAGCCGCATTTTTCCTATCCATTACAGGTAATGCAGTCGGAGTTACAGTTTAAGAACCTGAATCCTGGACAGGGTATCAACATTAATGATGTAATTGTCACCACAGCTTTAATTAATCAAAATCAGAAATCCATCGGCTATCGAGTCAATTGGCAAGACTATAGCGTTGCCTATTTGACGGATTTGAGTAAACTTACTGACGAATCTGATACTCATTCTGAATCTATTGCTAAAGGTATTCTCGAACTAACTCAAGGTGTAAATTTGCTGATTGCGAATACAACTTATACTGAGTTAACTCCAAGAAAAAATAAAGATTTTGATTTTCATTGGGAAACAGCACTCAATTTAGCAAAAAAAAGTGGGGTTAAAAAATTGGTGCTTTCTCAGCATCACCCTGATGATGATGATGATTTTCTGGATGGGGTACAAGCAAAAATTAAATCTGTTTTTGACGATGTGGAATTAGCACATGAAGGTTTGATTTTAAAAATCGATAAAGGCTAAATAGAAATTAGAGAATTGAGGTTTTCACACAAATAAAGTTAATCTGAAAAGACAAAGTTAAATTGTTGAATGTTAATAATTAGTATTGTTTAAAGTTCACAAAAACTAATTATAACCTATTAACTATAAACTTTTAAGAGTTTACTGAATTTTGCTTAATTTGTGCATATACAGCAGAGTTCAGGAGTACAGCAGTCAGGAGTACGGCAGTCAGGAGTACAGCAGTCAGAAGTACAACAACTTTATATATGGCTTTTGGATTGTTTGACTATGCCTCATATAATTCAATACGGGTATCGTATTGTCATATAATTGCAATCTGCTGTAACTCAAATTCATCCGAATTATTTTTAAGTAGGTGAGGAATTGTATGCAACGTCAATCAAGCGAAATTAAACACAATCAATCGACCTACGTTGTATGCAGCCAAACCAATGAACGCGAAAATAACGAAGATAGTTTTCAGGTTTTTTCCCTGACTCCAACAATTGGTCAAAAACCTATAACAATTTTGGCTGTGGCAGATGGAATGGGTGGTCATGCTTATGGTGAACATGTTAGCGAACAAGTATTACGCAAGCTCAGTTTATCGCTGTTTGAGCAGCTAATCATTGAGTCATCGTTAAATAATAATGTCATTAATGAGACAGAATTTAATAGTAAAAATTATAAAAATATTCCAAATTTCTAATTCCCGTACAAACAACTAGACGGTTTATATCAACTAACTCATAATTCCTAACTTCTAAATAAAATATGGAACAAACTTTAGAATTAATGTTAGGTGGAAGAATAACTGTAGATATTCCACCTATTGTTGAAGTCGAACTTTTGGAGTTATTAGGTGTTGGTGGTTTTGGTTCGGTTTGGAAAGTTTGGGATATTGCAACGCATCAAGTCTATGTTCTCAAAGTAATTCAGAATATTCCTCCAGGTAGCTTGCTTGCCGATCGCGTGCGTTTGGAAGCTGAGGTTTCTATTCCTTCGGAGTATATAGTGCCTGTGTTGGGGTTGCGACAGTGGAATGATAAAACTTATCTTTTGTTGTTTGAGTATTTTCTAGGAAAGTCCTTAGATAAATTTTTGGCTGCTGGTTTGCTGACATCAACACAAAAGCGCAATATTTTTCAAGAAATTTTAATTGGTGTTAGCGATGCTCATCGTTGTAATGTGATTCATCGCGATTTAAAACCAGCAAATATTTTGGTTGGAAATAGCGGACAAGTTAAGCTAATTGATTTTGGAATTTCTAAATTTAAAGATTATCGATTAACTGGAGATAAAGAACTATTTGGAACTCTTCCTTATATCGCACCAGAAATAATTATCTATGGTGCGAAGATTGCTGATGCCCGTGCAGATATTTATGCATTAGGTCATATATTTTATCAGATGGCGACGGGGGAACATTTTTGGACTCGAAAAAACTGGCGCAAGTTGGAAGATTTTATCAATTTCCTCAAACAGCTTCCAACACCAATAGAAGCGATTGAATTAAGGGATTTTCGTTGCGATTTTTTCCCGAATGCTGCTTACGTACTTTCGCGAATGGTTAAGATCGATCCCAATCAACGTTTTACTTCGGTTGATGAAATTTTGGGTGAGTTGGGTTACGCAACTTATGTACCACCAATTCCCGATGATTTACATTTGCGGTATCCTTTGTTAATAGTCGAGTCGGGGAATAATAAAGGAACACGAAGTTTGATTAATATTCCCGATGGTGGGGTTTTGTTGATGGGACGTGCAGAAATAGCTGGTGCAAATGATAGCATCAGCCGCAGCCATTTAGAATTTAGCCGGAGGGGAAATCAGTATTTTGTTCGGGATTTGGGCAGTAAAAACGGAACATTGGTGCGGGGAATTGCATTAACTCCAGGTTCAACACCAACATCAATCGTACATAGCGATCGCATCAAAGTTGGTGATGTTTTTTTAAGGTTTGTTTTCCTGCGTGAAACTTGAAGATACCAGGCTTTATACTGAAAAATGCAGGCGAAAACAGCAAAAAAATGAAAATTTGCAGTAATTGTGGAGCATCCAACCTTGAAGGTAACAATTTCTGTATCGAATGCGGTACAGCCCTTGCACCAGTCGCCATTACTAATAACACACCTAGCACACCAATCGCACCAACCGTATTACCTACAGTTCCACCAACCAAACCGCTATCACCAAGCGAAATCAATGCTTACGGGTTAGGACAACAGGTACAGCAAAAACTCCAGCAACTGCAAAACAAACGCAGTGCGGATATTATGTTTGTGCTTGACTGTACGGGGAGTATGCAAGGTGAAATCGAAGCTATTAAGGAGGCAATTATTGGCTTTGCCAACACAATTGAATCTGATGGAGTCAGAGTCAGAGTTGGGTTAATTGAATTTCGCGATCGCTTGATTCAAGAAGAACACCGTGTCCTCACTTTTAATGGTGAAACCTTTACCAGCGATGCTGTGGCATTTAGAAATGAGGTGGCAAAGTTACGGGCAGGGGGGGGAGGTGATGAACCAGAAAGCAGTTTGGACGCGATTTTACTGGCACTGCGTCAACCTTTTACCGCTACAGGCAGCAAAGTTATTGTTTTAGTCACCGATGCACCACCTCACATTCCGGATATTGAAACCCAAAATATCGAGCAAGTTACCCAAGCAATTCGCAATATAGGAGTGCAACAATTATATCTTGTAATTCGCACTCAAGAGCAGAGTAGTCAAGTTTATTTAAAGTTATTAGAGGGGGCAAGAGGATTAGCTTTTGAGTTAGGAAAAGGTGACGATTTTCGCCAACGTGCTGAAGATTTTAAACGCACTTTAATGTCTTTGGGTAAGACAATTTCTCAAGCAACAAGATAAAATTTTGGATTTTAACTAATTAATTCTCAATCCTGTACAGACGACCGTATTGGTTATCCCTATTCTTGCATAAGACGACCCGCCGGGTCGTCTCTACTTAATTATTGCATATCTTCTTGCCTCGCTGAAATATTAGGAATTATTCCACTCCCTAATCACTAGCTCCTCCCTACTATGCGCTGTTTAAATTGTCGGCTTGATGGTATTTCCAAAACAACCCAAATTTGCCCAAGATGCGGTGTACATTTACCATCGCTAATGCGGGATTTGCTGCCTGCTGGAACTTTGTTGCGTGGTGGTGATTATCAAATTGATTATCCATTAGGACGAGGTGGTTTTGGTGTGACTTACCGTGCTGCACACACTCGTTTAGAAAAATTAGTTGCAATCAAAGAATTTTATCCTCAAGAACAAGCTTTTCGTGAAGGTACAACTGGACGATTGACAGTACCCACAACCTCGGAAGATGCATATCAACGGGGGTTACAAAGATTTGAAAAAGAAGGACGTACCCTTGCTAAACTTAATCATCCAAATGTGGTGCAGGTAATAGATTTTTTTCAAGAACAAGGTACAGCATATTTGGTAATGGAATTACTTGCAGGTGGTACATTACGCGATGAATTGGATGCTCAACCTGGGAAAAAGTTACCAATTCCAAGAGTCAAAGTAATTACTACAGCTTTAGTTGATGCATTGGCAGCAGTTCACCAACAAGGAATTTATCACCTCGATCTTAAGCCTGATAATGTCATTATTACAGAAGAAGGGCGGATAGTTTTGGTTGATTTTGGTGCATCTCGGCAACATCTCGATCAAAATTCGACACGCAAGAGTACTTATGCATTCACCGAAACCTACGCAGCACCTGAAGTTATTGCGGGTAGGGAAGTTGGTGCAGAAAGTGATTTATTTGAACTAGGAATGATTTTACATGAAATGCTGACGGGTCATTTGCCACCATCAGCTTTAAATCGCTTAATGAAGGATGAGTGGTTTCCTTCTCAATTAGATGAACCCTGGCAGGGAGTGGTTACATCAGCATTGCAACTCCAGAGACAATTTCGTCCTCAAAATATTCAACAGTGGTGGATAATTGCATCGCAATTTGCTGATAAACAAAAAAATCAAGAGAAACAACAAAATCAAGAGAAATACCAACAACCAGAGCAAAAAAATCCAGAAAATCCACCGTGGTTTTCTGGTAATATTCCCAAGGTTGCTATTGGGGTTTCAGTTCTGTCATTAGGATTGCTAATTTTCACTAATGCAATTAATAGTAATTCAGAATCTAATCCAATACCGACAGCAACCCAAATTTCTGATTCTGGAACTGCTCAAACAAGTCCAAATCCTGGAATAACACCTACTAGTAATAATTTAACGTTTCCACCATTACCGACTGCGACACCATTCTCACTACCACTTTTGACACCTACGGCAACAATTCCTCCGATAAATAATTTACCTAAAATTAATTCCCAACCGTCACAACTAACAAGTGCAGGTAGTTATGTGAATCGAGGATTGGACAAACATAATCAAAAGAATTATCAAGGTGCGATCGCAGATTATAATCAAGCGTTAACTATCAATCCTAATTATTCTCTTGCCTTTTATAACCGAGGTGTGGCAAAAGATGACACAGGGGATAAACAAGGTGCGATCGTAGATTATAATCGAGCAATTCAAATCAACAACAATTGGGGTGCTAGAAATCTTGCGGATGCTTATTATAATCGCGGGATTATTCGCAAGGATTTAGGAAATAAACAAGAAGCTTTGGAGGATTTTAATCAGGCAATAATAACTAATTCTAAGTTTACCAATGCCTACATTATTCGAGGTAACGTTAAAAAAGAATTAGGAGATAAACAAGCAGCTATTAAAGATTATAACCAAGCTGTAAATCTCGATTATGATAGCACCCTTGCTTACTACAATCGAGGTGTTACTTATTATCAACTAGGAAAGATTCAAGCATCGATTGATGATTACAATCAATCCATAAAACTTAATCCCCAATATGCCGATGCTTACTACAATCGAGGGTTGGCAAAATCGAAAATAGGGAATAATCAAAGCGCTCTTAAAGATTTTCGCAAGTCTGCCCAATTATATGAAAAATTGGGTGATACCAAATATCATCAAGATGCACGCGATCGTATCAAGGAACTTGAATAGAATTCACAATTTTCAATGTATTTGTTTAGATTTTAATAGCTTGTACTCTCCTGATAGACGTGATGGTATATCGCTCAACTTCTATATAGACGACTCACAATTGTCTCTTTTGAATTATATTTTGAATTATATATAGACGACTCACCGAGTCGTCTCTACTCCTAAATCCTAAATATTTCATGCGTTGTCTAAATTGTCATAAAAAAAACATTCCTACATCAACAGAAATATGCCCTCAATGTGGGGTACATTTACCATCATTGATGCGAGATGTCTTGCCATTTAATACATTATTACAAAATGGTAATTATCGGATTGATTATCCATTAGGTAGAGGTGGTTTTGGTATCACTTACCAAGCAATCCATTCTAGTTTAAAAAAAATAGTAGCAATCAAAGAATTTTATCCCCAAGAACATGCATTAAGAAATAGTTCTAATGGTGAATTAATAGTACCAACAACGAAACAAGAAATTTATCAAAGAGGAATAGATAGATTTTTGTGTGAGGGGCAAACTTTAGCAAAACTAAATCACCCTAATGTTGTGCGTGTCGAAAACTTTTTTCAAGAACGAGGTACAGCATATTTAGTAATGGAATTAATTACAGGTGATACCCTTCGTGAAGAATTAGAAAAACAACCAAATAGACGATTTTATCCGGCACAAATCGAAAAGATTATGTCAGCTTTAGTTGGAGCATTAACAGAAGTTCATCTACAAGGTATTTATCATCTTGATTTAAAACCAGAAAATGTTTTAGTTACACCTGAAGGTAGATTAGTACTGGTCGATTTTGGCGCATCAAGGCAAGGTTTAGGTAGTGGTACAATAAGCCAAGCATTTACTTTAAATTATGCACCTCTAGAAGTAATTTCTGGTCGCGATTTTGGCGCTGCGAGCGATATATTTGAACTAGGGATGATGATACATGAAATGCTAACGGGTAGATTACCCCCAAGTGCATTAGACAGACTTTCAGGAAATGAATGGAATCCACAGGGATTTGTAGAACCTTGGCAATACTTATTAGCCTCAGCATTGAACTTATATAAAGATGCGCGATCGCAAGATGTAAAATTATGGTGGGAAGGTCGTATAGTTAAACAGCAAGAGTTGATTACGCATCAAATCAATACAACACAAAATTGTCTCGCTTGTGGAACTGCAAATTTAATCACAAATAAATTTTGTCAAAATTGCGGGACAACTTTACAACCAGTTATAACTCCAAGTAAAATTTCAAAATCATCTTTAGATGTAAATTCAGATATAAATTCTATCAAATTAGAAAAAACAAACGAAAATGACAATAATTCTGAAAATAAGCAAGTAAATAGTTTAGATAAAAGTAGTAATAACCCAGAAAATATCGAAGTTCATCCCGATGATTGGGCTAAAGTACAAAAAAAGAGTTTTTGGAAATTTTTTGACTCATTACTAGATGATAAATAATCAGATACTAAATAATCTTTCTAGTTTTATAAATAACCTCACAACACCAAACAGATGACAGCATCAGGATATAACAACCAACAAAGTGACATTCGGATTGCATCAAGTATTATCCAACTGGCAATTCAAGATAATACAGATGCGATCGCAACAATGTTCAAACAGTTTTTACCAGAAAACGAATCAATTCAATTAGTCCAATATCTCGGTTTGCAAGGATTGTGGGGTTTTGGAACCCATGAATTTGCTTGTTTGACAGATAGAAGAATCGCAGATATTACTGTCGGTCGTTTTGGTAAAATTACATATCAGGATGGGTATTTGGAGCATATTAATAGTAGTTTTATTTTCCAACCATCTAAACTCAAGTTATACCTAACTGTGGGAGTTTTATTTTCCATTCCTCTGTTCAGCTTTATATCCTTATTGCCGTTGTTTGAATTCGTTGGAGCTTTTATTATTACTTTAATTTTATTCGGACTGGCATTAATATTATTACCATTAGCTGTGCAGTGGTATTATCGCTTTAATAAATGTGGAATTGTGATTGCAGTCAGGGGAGGTATACCGATTTATATTTTCACGAATCGCAGATTATTAACAAGAGCAAATACACTTTGTCGTTATATGACAATTAGCAGGGAAGAACGTATTAAATTACGAGGTGTTGTTTAAAAACCTTGACCTTTTTATTTTGGTTACAGACAGCAGAAATCAGAGTAACCCTATGGGGTAGACACGTAGTGGCTTCTGTAAGTAGCAAGCTATAGGAGTACAGCAGTTATAAGTAAAACAGCTTCATATATGGCTTTTGAGTTGTTTGACTGTACCTCATATAATTGCAATCTGCTGTATATCTCGTTTAAATAGTTCTGTGGATAAGCAAAGTAAAAATTAGCAATTTTAATTACAATAAGTTTTTAAAAATAGGTAGTTAAAAACAATGCACAAAATCACTTTAGAATGGCAAGAAGACAATCAAAATGTGTCTCGCACAATATCATCCGAATACCAAACTAAAACACCAAGAGTAATTAGAATTGGACGCGATCCTTCGCAATGCGATGTTATTATCCAAGACTCAACTAATAGAGTGTCGCGATTACATGCAGAAATATTTTTTAACTTAGATGAAAATAGTTTTTATATTAGGAATGTAACTTTAAACCAAGGTCAACCAAATGTAATTTTAATCAATAATCAACCAGTTGTAGAAGACGAGATTTTAGCAATTAATAATGAAATAAAGTTACGTGATTTCCCAATCAAGATAGTCAACATTGAAGTAGAACAATCTACAAATCTATTTATTAATAACTCAAATAATCTTTTAAATCAACCTAATAATCAAACCAACAACTTAATAAATAATTCCAACTCGACATATTTAGCTCAAAATCATCAAGCAAATCATCCAGTACAAAATAATCAGTATCAGCAATATATCCCTTCAAACGAAAATCAGAATATTAATCAAAATATTAATGAAAATAACCCAAATGAAAATAACCCAAATGAAACAGATATCAAGAATCCAACTTTGAACCTATTCAATCAAGCTGCTAATCAAAATCAACAGCAAAATCAGAATAGTAATTATCAACTTCCCAATCAACAACCATCAAATACCGTTAGTGGTGATATTCAGCTAAATCAAAGTCTTCTTCAAGCAGCTTCACAAGATAACTTTGATGCGATTTCCACGATGTTTAGACAATTTATCCCTGACGATGAAAAAATTCACTTTGCTCGATATTTAGGTATTCAAGGAATATGGGGATTTGGAACTCGTCAGTTTGCTTGTGTTAGCGATCGCAGAGTTGCTGATATTACAGTTGGACGTTTTGGAACCGTGACTTATCAAGATGGATATTTAGAACATATTCACAGTGGTGTTGTTTATCAACCGTCTAAATTTTGGTTGTATTTTTTAATTGGTATATATTTAATATTTGCTTTAAGTTATATTTTGCCAATTATGACTCTTGTGTTATCTAGTTTGATTGGATTAGGAGGTTTTAATATAGTCGCATTATTCGCAACATTAATATTACTAATTTTTAGCTTAGGGTTGACGTTTTTAGCCTTAATCACAATGGTTCGCTGGTATTATCGATTTGTGAAATGCGGATTAGTATTGGCTGTCACAGAAGGAGAACCGCTTGTAACTGCGATGGGAACCTATGCTTTTACCCAACGCTTAGTTTATATTTTCACTAATCGCAAATTTATTACAAGAGCGAATGCGCTTTATCGCTGTTTTATTATTCAAAGGGAAGCAAGATTAGATATTGTGAAAAAATATCCTGTTACCAATTGAGAGATAAAATATATAAAATATATAAAATATAATAAATGAGGGCAAACAACCGTTTGCCCCTACTGAAAACGGATAAAACATAAACTTTTTTCATGCTGACGAAGGAAGCATCTAAAAGATTCTGAGTTTATTTTAAATTATATCTTTAACCCATTCTTTTATTCTCTCTGCGTCCTTTGTGTCTTGGCGGTTAAAATTAACTAAACCTTATTGTATAATAGTTATATTTTAAAATTACACTGATTGAAATGTAGGTTCCGAAATCGCTGTTATTGTTTGAGAAATTTCTTGCAATTTTTGCGCTACCAAACCACGAGAAATTAATTCTTCAGCTTTCGTAATACCAGCTTGCATATCTTGACAAATTCCACTCAACCATAAGTAAAACCCAGCATTCCATAATGCACTTTGCATCATTTCCGATCGCTTCCCCGCAAGGGTTGCTTGAATTTGATTTATTAATTCTGGAGTACTTGCTAATGGGGTATTCTGACTTGTGAACCCATATTCCCGTGGTGCTAGATGCAATCTTTCGATCGGGATTAAACCTTGATTATCCCTTACTGACGTATTTCCTAAACCAATTATTGCGGTGCGATCGCGTGGCAAATCACAGCTACCTTCTAAACCTTTAACAGTGGTAAATTTAGTCACCCCACGCAAACTCAAAGCTGTTTGAAACATTGCTTCCGTCGGAGGATGCACATACCCAGCAATGATGTGGGAATCCCCAGCATAAGGACACCAAATCAATTCCATCGTCGCGAAAGGTGGACGTTTTCCTAATTGATCGCGATATTCCCAAAGCCGATTTGTTAACGGAAAATGCTTAGGTGCATAGACAAAACCAATACCAGTCTGCTCCAAAACTCTTTGAGTTGCTTCTAACGGTAATCGCGTCCAGTCAACTCCCAAACCTTGCCAAATCTCTACTAGGGGTAAACCATACTTTGTCGGCAAGCGATCGCCACCATGCATGACCACAGGCTGTCCAGCAGATGCCAGTAGCAAAGCTGTAATCGGACTAATTGGGGCAGTACGGCTTCGTCCATCGTAAGGGATGCCCAAGACCATTACCGGACGCTTAAAGGCAACCGCTTTTAACTTTGCACCCAACTCGTCATATCCATCCAACATCCCCGCTAATTCCTCCCCTGTGGGACGTTTGATGCGGTGGGCAATCATAAATGCCCCAATTTGTGCTGGAGTCGCTTCACCGAGCAACATCATTTTAGTTGCGATCGCAGCTTCTCCACGAGTTAAACTTTCACAGGTGTGATTACCACTACCGACTTTACGCAGTAAATCCCGAAATACATTGCTCATATTTAACGACTAACTAGCAGAACGCAGCACAGTATCAAATTGGGGTGGTATACTTTCTCGCACTAATTGCCAAAAATGCTTGATTGGGGGAATTTGCAGCCTGTCATTAGTTGTCACCATCACCACCCGACGAGTCATAGGCATATTATCTGATGATAGATTATTCTTCTCTGTGAGGGAACGGACTGCCAGCGTTGGGTCATTGCGAGCTTCGACTAAAGCCGAATGGGGTAACAACGCGACAAATTCACCTTGACGGACTACACCACGAAACGCATCTAAAGTATTCACCTCTAAAGCTGCTTGTAATGTGGCATCCAAGCGTTCAAATTTGTCTTGTACCAGTCTTTGCATTCCATAACCGTCCTTGAAGACAACCTGGGGATAATGAATTAAGTCCGACCAAGCAACGTACTCATTTTCTGCAAGGGGATGGGCAGCAGCAACTAGGACTTCGATTGGTTCATCATATAAAGTCTCGACGATCATTTCACGACCAGTTGTCAAAAAGCGATTGTTCATGACAATTGCCAAGTCAACCAACCCGTCTTTGAGAACTTTGAGAGCGCGATCGCTTCCTAACGATGTTACCCGCAATTGGACTTCGGGATAATCGTGACAAAATCGCTGTAACACCGGTGGTAAGTAGTATGCACAGAGCGAGTGAATTACCGCAATACATAACTCCGGTTGTTTCCCCAATATTAAATCGGAAATTTCCTGTGTCGCACTTTGCCACTCCTGATTTATTTTCCGGGCACGAGGTAATAACCGCTCACCCGCGAGTGTCAGTTTGGCTTGACTTGTACGGTGAAAAAGTTCCAACCCTAAGTCTGATTCTAACGCTTGAATTTGGCGGCTGACAGTTGATTGGGTAACACCGCATTTCCGCGCTGCACCCTGAAAACTTCCGGTTTCAGCTATAGCCAGAAAAGCTTGCAACTGTTCTAGTCGCATGTTTTTTGTAGCCTGATTTACATTTGTGGCTTCGATAAACTTAACGGATTTCCCGCTAAGTTTTGGTAGAGTTTGTTACATCTTGTACTTTTGCGCCATTTTTTAAAATAGCGGCAATGTTTACTTCTTTACGTCCTCCATCAGTTGAATGACTGAGTTTACCCTAAAATATAGGTATGTGAAAATTCTAATATTTTCTTAATAAATAAATCATCTTCTTGGAAAAATTAACATTTCATCACATTTAAGTTAAATTTCGGTTAAGGGGAAAGAATAAAATAAAAGAGAGAGGGAAGAAGGAGAAGAGAGACGACCCACCGGGTCGTCTGTACGATACGAGAAACGCGATGATTGGGATGGGGTATTGTGTTAATTTTGGCGATGGGCAATTTCGGGTGCAAGATTTTTTAGTGCCGCGATCGCATGTAAACGAACCTGGTTATTATTGTCTGCTGAGAGAGAAATTAGTGTTTCAATAGCTTCATCCCTACCGAGTTGTCCCAAAGAAAGTGCGATCGCGCTTTTGATATTGGCAATTTCACATGCAGGATGGTTTTGGTACAACATTTCTAATAAAATTTCAGTTGCTTTTTGATTTAAAAATTGATGCTCCACTCGTCCAAGTACAACTACTATTTGTTGCCATAAAGTTTGTGACACTAGAGTATTCAGGGCTTTTTGCAAATATTCCAATCCCGAAATACTGCCAATCCAAGTTAATCCCCGGATTGCTTCGATTTGAATTTTTAATGGTGTGTCATAAGTGACTAGTACTTCGTACAAGTGAGAAGCGGCAGCATCACAACCCATGCGTGACAGAGAAACTGCGGCAGCACAAGCTACATCAATGTTGGTGTCGTATAGTTTGACTTGTAAACATGAAACTAAATCCAAGCGATCGCGTAATTCTGGACGAAACCCCAATCCCCGTACTGCTTCTTGCCTAACTGTCGCTGATTTATCTTCTAAGCTAGTTAATAACACTGGGGAAACACGCTCATCATGGAAACTGCTGAGGGCTTCAATCGCAGCCGTACGAACAGCAACTTGAGAATCTTGAGCAACGCTGAGTAATGGCAAAATAGTTTCTTGGTTGCGAATATAACAAAGGGTTTGCGTTGCTAAAAGCCTTGTGTCGTCATGGGCAAGTAATTCAGTCAAAGCCAAAATTGCCGTATTTCCAAGTTGTCCCAAGGTAACAGCTGCCATTCCCCGCAGTTCTTCGTTATCGCTAGATTGAATCAATTCCACCAAAGACGGAATCACTTCAGTTTGTTTTAATTCTCCCAAAATTCTGACAGCGTACCACCGCAACTCGTCTTCTGCTGCGTCATCTTCCAAAATCGCAACTAAAGCGGGAATTGCCATATTTCCCAAGTAGGTGAATATTTTAGAAATATCCCAGCGCTGTTGAAAATCACCAGCTTCTAAAGCAGATAATGCCAATTCGAGTAAATTTTCCCGGCATTCAACATCATCAAGTTGTTTAGAATCGGTTTCTAAAATCAACTGCTGCAAGCATTGAATTAATAACGACCATTCAGCAGTATCATAAGCTGCCCGTGCCTGCACCAAAAGCTGATTAATATTTTTCACAATTTGTTAATGGTTAGTAGTTAATAGTTGTTGGTTAATTGGAATTGGGCTTTGAGGGAAAATAATTGCGTAGTCCAATTCATCAAAAAGGTATTTTCCTTTGCCTTGTCTGCCTTTTCCCCTTTTCCCTTTCCCATTTCTGCTTTACCCATTGCCCTATCTCTACTATTAACAACCATATCTACGCAAGTTATAAAGTCTTTTTTTGCTCAGACAGGGTTAATTTTATGCAATATCTACATTTATAGGATGCAATATTTACATTTAAGCGAATAATTCGTAACAATTTATACGATTTTTACAATTGTTCGAGCTTAACTTAAATTATATAAATTGTTACCAACCCCGTGTCGAGCCTTCTTGACAAGTTGGCAAAGTAGAGATTTTAGAAACACTTTGTTTTTTCGACTTGTGTCAAGTTGTGTAAATTAATTAGACTAATTGATTTGAATTTTTAGATTTTGGATTAACTTCATGACCTATGCGTAGGATATGGGGAGGTTTAAGTTGGGATTTGTAATGGTTAGTAGACCATTTATAATCTAAAACTCAATCTAAAAATCAATCTAAAACTCAGCCTAAAACTGGATTTAAAATTTGGTCGCTCTTTCAGGTAATAAGTTTATAGCTAGGCTGTTAACTTTATGACTAACTTTGTGACATTTTGATTTGCGATAATTAAAGCTTAATCTGTCATATCGCATCACTCAAAATCTAACCCCAATTTGAAAATGATTGCGACGGATTGATTAACAGAATCTTTATTATCAAATGAGGTTTCTTTAATGCAAAGCTTGTACTGAACGCAAGCGAACGTATCTGAAATTAAAAATGGTATAACCCAAAATCTAATCCAAAATCTAATCCAAAATCCAAAATCTAAAATCTAAAATCGGAAATCCTGGATTTATTTATATGACAGACGCAGCAACTACCGCTAAAGCCAATCCTAACAAGTTCGAGAAATTTAAAGCCGAAAAAGATGGACTTGCAGTTAAGGCAGAAATAGAGAAATTTGCCTCCTTAGGATGGGAAGCAATGGACGAAACAGATCGGGATCATCGACTCAAATGGGTAGGTGTTTTCTTTCGTCCAGTTACCCCCGGCAAGTTCATGATGCGGATGCGTTTGCCTAACGGTATTCTCAATTCTGCCCAAATGCGGGTTTTAGCAGAAGTAGTGCAGCGTTACGGAGATGATGGTAGTGCCGATATTACCACTCGCCAAAATATTCAGTTGCGTGGAATCCGCATCGAAGACTTGCCAGACATTTTCCAAAAATTCCAAGTAGTTGGATTAACTAGCGTCCAATCGGGCATGGATAACGTTCGCAATATTACGGGTGATGCAGTTGCCGGATTAGATGCCAACGAGTTATTTGATACTCGCGAATTAGTGCAGCAAATCCAAGATATGATTACCAATTCCGGTCAAGGAAACTCCGAATTTAGTAACCTACCACGTAAATTTAACATTGCGATCGCAGGGGGCAGAGATAACTCGGTTCACGCAGAAATCAACGATTTGGCATTTGTTCCGGCATTTAAAGATATCTCTCCAGAATCTGTTTCCCCAGAAAAGAGCGAAAAAATCTTTGGTTTCAATGTTTTGGTAGGTGGTTTCTTCTCTGCAAAACGTTGCGATGCAGCGATTCCCTTGAATGCATGGGTACTTCCAGAGGATGTAGTGGCAGTCTGTCGGGCAATCCTCGAAGTGTATCGAGACAATGGTTTGCGTGCCAATCGTCAAAAATCCCGGTTGATGTGGTTGATTGATGAATGGGGTGTAGACAAATTCCGTCAAGAAGTCGAACAGCGTTTGGGTAAATCGCTCATAGCTGCGACAGAACATGACGAAATCGACTGGGAAAAACGCGACCACATCGGTGTATACAAACAAAAGCAGCCAGGATTAAACTACGCAGGATTACATATTCCTGTCGGTCGTTTGAATGCCGAAGGGATGTTTGAAATTGCTCGGTTAGCAGAGGTTTATGGCAGCAGCGAGATTCGGCTAACCGTCGAGCAAAATATCATTATTCCCAATATTTCCGAATCAGGATTAGCATCATTTTATACTGAAACTATTCTAAAAGAGTTTACAATTAATCCCAACCCACTAACGCGATCGCTCGTATCTTGCACAGGGGCACAATTTTGTAACTTTGCAATGATTGAGACTAAAGAACGTGCGATCGCGATGATGCAAGCGTTGGAATCAGATTTAGAACTAACTCGTCCGGTACGTATTCATTGGACAGGATGTCCGAATTCTTGCGGACAGCCCCAAGTAGCCGATATTGGTTTGATGGGCACTAAAGCCCGTAAAAACGGTAAACCCGTCGAAGGGGTTGATATTTACATGGGGGGCAAAGTTGGTAAGGATGCCAGCTTGGGAACTTGTGTCACCAAGGGGATTCCTTGTGAAGATTTACAGCCAGTTTTACGTGAATTATTGATCGAACATTTCGGTGCAAAACCCAAAGTGTTGGTTAATTCGTAATTCCTAATTCCCCAATCTAAAATCCCAAAGAGAGATGCGATATATCGCGTCTCTACATTCCCCAATCCAAAATCCACAATCCAAAATCCAAAATGAGCAACCTTTCCAGAAGAAAATTCATCATCACCGCAGGTATTACCGCAGCCAGCACTCTGATTGCACATGGTTGTTCTTCAAATGGAACGAATGCTGATAACTCTTCCGGAGGGACAACTGGTACAGCAAATCCAGCTAGTAATGTCACCTCAGCCGCAAATGCACCTAAAGTTGAGACAACTAAAGCAAAGCTCGGATTTATCCCCTTAACTGATGCTGCACCCCTAATTATCGCCAAGGAAAAAGGGTTTTTTGCCAAATACGGCATGACAGATGTAGAAGTGAGCAAACAGACATCCTGGCCCGTTACCCGCGATAACTTAAAATTAGGCTCATCGGGAGATGGGATTGATGGAGCGCACATTCTTAGCCCCATGCCTTACCAAATTACAATCGTTGACAAAGTTCCAATGTATATTTTGGCACGATTAAATCTCAACGGTCAGGCTATTTCTGTAGCGAATAAGTTCAAAGAATCCAAGGTTGGAATCGAAAGTAAAGCCCTTAAAGATGCTGTTAGTAAAGCCAAAGCTGACAACAAAGCTATGAAAGTTGGCATGACTTTCCCCGGTGGTACACACGATTTATGGATGCGCTACTGGTTAGCTGCTGGTGGCATCGACCCCGATAAAGACGTTGGCTTGGAACCTGTACCACCACCACAAATGGTTCAAAATATGAAAGTAGGTACAGTAGATGCCTTTTGTGTGGGGGAACCTTGGAATGCCCAGTTAGTTAGTCAAAAATTGGGTTATACAGCCTTAGTGACAGGTGAGTTGTGGAAAGACCATCCAGAAAAAGCTTTTGCAATGCGGAAAGATTGGGTGGATAAAAATCCGAATGCGGCGCAAGCTTTGTTGATGGCTGTTATGGAAGCACAGCAGTGGTGCGACAAGGCAGAAAATCAAGAAGAAATGTGTAAAATTTGCTCAAACCGTAAATATTTTAACGTAGCGGTTGAGGATATTCTCGAACGCTTCAGGGGTAATATTGAATACGGTGACGGACGCAATGTGAAAAACTTTGAATACCGGATGAAATTCTGGGCAAATAATGCTTCCTATCCCTACAAGAGTCACGATACTTGGTTTTTAGCTGAAAATATCCGTTGGGGCAAGCTACCCAAAGATACTAAAATGAAGGCGATCGTTGATGAAGTCAACCGAGAGGATTTGTGGAAGAAAGCCGCTCAAGCGATGAAATTACCTGCTGACCAAATTCCTGCAAGTCCTTCCCGTGGGGTGGAAACATTCTTTGATGGTGTCAAATTTGACCCTGAAAAACCTGAAGAATATTTAAAGAGTTTGAAGATTAAGAGTGCTTAAATAAAGCAATAAAATTACCCCACCCTAACCCTCCTGATAAGGGGGGGTAATTCTCAGATATCAGGGAAAATCAGACACTTCTGTATTCATCAAAATAACCAGCGATCGCAGAAATTTTCAGATTAACTAATTGAATAAGTTAGCCAAAAATACCTAAAACCCAAAATACCTAAATACTATTACTAAATTACAATTGGAGATATTAAAGAATGACTGCAACAATTGGAAGACGAACTCGCAAGAAAAGTATCCAGAATGATATCATCCAAATAATATCCAAAAAGGTAATACCGCCATTAATTGCATTAACTATCTTTTTAGTAATTTGGCAAATTGCTTGTTCTTTTCCTGGTTCAAAATTACCAGGACCAATCGAAACCGTTATGGAAACTTGGGACCCGTTTATTATTCAACCATTTTTTGATAATGGTGAAAGTGATAAAGGATTAGCTTGGCAAATACTCAGCAGTTTGGGACGGGTTAGTATTGGATTTACTTTAGCGGCAACGGTTGGTGTTGTCTTAGGGATTTTGATTGGTTCAAATCCACTTGTTTATAATGCCGTAGACCCCATCTTTCAAGTATTACGAACAGTACCTCCCCTGGCATGGTTGCCGATTTCCTTAGCTGGGTTTCAACAGGCAAATCCCAGCGCGATTTTTGTAATTTTTATCACGTCAATCTGGCCTATTCTGATTAATACGACAGTCGGTGTACAGCAATTACCCCAGGATTATCGAAATGTCGCCAGAGTCTTAAAACTTAGCGGCATGAAGTATTTCTTAAAAATCCTTTTCCCAGCAACCGTTCCTTACATTTTTACTGGATTAAGAATTGGAATTGGTTTGTCTTGGCTGGCAATTGTGGCTGCGGAAATGTTGGTTGGTGGTGTGGGAATTGGTTCGTTTATTTGGAATGCTTACAATACAAATACAGAGACGAATTTAAGCGAAATTATTATAGCGCTGATTTATGTCGGTCTTGTTGGTTTATTGCTCGATCGCTTAGTTGCATTTGTTGCTAGTAAAGTCGTCCCCGAAGGTCAAAAATAGGATTATTTCCAACTAACTAAAATTGAATTCAACCGTTGATAATAATCAATCAGGACTAACCACAAATGACCACAACTTTTGTTGAAGTAGACCATATTGACCGCGTATTTAACTTACCCGATGGCAATCAATATATTGCCCTCAAAAATATCGAACTAAAAATCCAAGAAGGCGAATTTATCTCATTAATTGGGCACTCAGGTTGCGGTAAATCGACCCTATTAAATATTATTGCTGGATTAGACCGGGCTAGCGTTGGTGGTGTCACCCTCGAAGGTAGAGAAGTGCGCGAACCGGGACCAGATAGGATGGTTGTATTTCAAAATTATTCCCTACTGCCTTGGTTAAACGTCCGCGAAAATATTGGTTTGGCAGTCGATGAAGTCTATAAGGACAAATCGAAAGGCGATCGCAAAGGAATTGTCGAACACCATATTAATTTAGTCGGACTTCGCAATGCTGCGAATAAACTCCCACACCAGTTATCGGGAGGAATGAAACAGCGTGTTTCCATTGCTAGAGCATTGGCAATTCGTCCCAAATTACTGTTACTCGATGAACCTTTTGGAGCACTTGATGCCTTGACAAGGGGTGGTTTGCAGGAACAGTTGATGAAAATCTGCAACGAGAATAACCTTACCTGTGTGATGGTGACACACGACGTTGACGAAGCATTATTATTGAGCGATCGCATTGTCATGTTAACTAATGGACCAGAGGCACATATCGGTCAAATTCTCGAAGTCCCAATTCCCCGTCCTCGCAAACGGTTGGAGGTGGTGAATCACCCCAGTTATTACGGTTTGCGAAATGAAATCATCTACTTCCTCAACCAACAAAAACTCGCCAAAAAACGTTCTGCGGCAAAACAATCTGCCCCTGTCATCATTTCCCGCAACGGTTTAGAAAAGGTCAATCTCGATATTGGCTTTATTCCCCTCACCGATGCTGCACCGTTAATTGTGGCAAAAGAAAAAGGCTTTTTTGCAGAGTTTGGTTTAGAAGAAATCACCCTCAGTCGCGAAACCTCTTGGAAGGAGGTTGCTAAAGGTGTGGGTACAGGCAGACTCGACGCAGCGCAAATGGTGGCAGGAATGCCACTTGCTTTAACTTTGGGTGCTGGGGATAAAACCTCTGTTCCTGTAGTCTGTTCGATGATTCTCTCACGCAATGGTAATGCCATTACTTTGAGCAAGAAGCTGCAACAACAAGGTGTCCACTGTCTCGCAGACTTGAAAGACGCACTCCAAGCAGATGAAAACCACAACCATGTTTTGGGAGTAGTCCATCCCGCATCGATGCAAAACTTGTTAATGCGCTATTGGTTAGCTTCTGGTGGTATTGACCCTGATGAAGACGTGAGTTTAACTGTTATTCCTCCACCACAAATGGTAGCAGCTCTAAAATCTGGTGCGATTGACGGTTATTGTGTTGGTGGTCCTTGGAATACCCGCGCTGTAAATGATGAAATTGGTTTTGTTGCTGCGACTGATTTAGAAATTTGGTCGGGACATCCCGAAAAAGTTCTTGGTGTACGGGAAGATTGGGCTGAAAAATATCCGAAAACCCACGTTGCTTTAGTCAAAGCCTTGTTATCTGCCTGCGAATATTGCGATGACTTACGAAACCGCGAAGAAATAGTCGAAATTCTCTCCCGTCCTGAATATCTCGGTACAAATCCGGAATCTATTCGTCCTGGTTTTCTCGATGCTTATGACAAAGGTGATGGACAGGAAGCTCAATTTTTACCTACATATAATCAGTTTTTTGTCAATAAAACTAATTATCCCGATCGCACGGAAATGTTATGGATTTTGACGCAGTTAGCGCGATGGGGGATGATTTCTTTCCCGAAAAATTGGGTGGATATCATTGAACGAGTCAGCCGCACTGATGTATTTGGAGAGGCTGCTCGTGAGTTGGGAATACTGGATATTGGACGTGATGTTCCGATTTGGTTATTTGATGGTAAGGTATTTAATCCTTCTGAGCCAATCGAATATATTCGCAGTTTTGAAATCCAGCGTCAGTTAAGTGTTGAGGAATTGTTTATTTAATTGGGCATGGGGAATTGGGCAATATTTCTTAATTTCTTTGTGGACGACCCATCGGGTTTGTGTGAATTTTTGATAGACGACCCATCGGGTTTGTGTGAATTTTTGATAGACGACCCATCGGGTCGTCTCTACGGATAAAAATTAAAAATTATCTATTACCAACATTTATGATTATGCAAATAACAAATCGCGATCGCAATAAAATGCAACAACTTGAATTACCACCTACCCGTAACGAAAATTTTCTCACTATCAAAGGTGTGAGCAAAATTTATCTGACTGCTAATGGACCTTATACGGTTTTAGATGGGATTGATTTAACCGTGCGCGAAGGTGAATTTGTTTGCGTGATTGGGCATTCTGGTTGCGGCAAATCGACTTTGTTGAATATGGTTTCTGGTTTCAATACTCCGAGTGATGGGGTTGTGCTACTCCAAGACCAACCGATTAGCGAACCTGGTCCCGATCGGATGATGGTGTTTCAAAATTACTGTTTGCTGCCTTGGATGTCGGTGTTTGAAAATGTCTACACTGCCGTTGATGCGGTGTTTCCCAATAAACTAGAAGCAGAAAAACGTGCCATTGTCAAGGAACATTTAGCGATGGTGGGATTGACCGAAGCAATGGACAAAAAGCCCGGTCAAATTTCTGGGGGGATGAAACAACGAGTTGCGATCGCTCGTGCTTTGTCTATTCGTCCCCAAATTTTGATTCTCGATGAACCTTTTGGGGCTTTGGATGCCATTACTAAGGAAGAACTCCAGGAAGAATTATTAAAAATCTGGCGTGAGCATCGAGTAACGGTATTAATGATTACCCACGATATCGATGAAGCTTTATTTATGGCAGACCGTTTGGTGATGATGACCAATGGACCAGCAGCCAAGATAGGTGAGATTTTGGAGATACCTTTTTCCCGTCCCCGCAACCGTGCCCGGATTATGGAAAATCCGAAATATTACGAATTAAGAAATTACGCACTTGACTTTTTATACAATAAGTTCGCCCACGATGAAGCGGCTGAATAAAAATATACAAAGAGAGACGCTACATATCGCGTCTCTACATTCTTAATTTCTTACTTTGAAATTTGCCAGGGTTGTATTCCGTGACTGAGATTGTTAAGACTCTTTGCCCTTATTGTGGGGTTGGATGTGGTTTAGAAGTAATTTCTTCTTCAACAGATACATCTGATAGTAGAATCCAAAATCCAGAAATCCAAAATCAAATAATCCAAAATCAAATAATCCAAAATCCAAAATCCAAAATCCAAAATCAAATAATCCAAAATAAAGTCAGGGGCGATCGCAATCATCCATCGAGTCAGGGTATGGTTTGTATTAAAGGTGCGACTGTTGCTGAATCCTTGGATAAAGATAGATTATTGTACCCAATGGTTCGTGATTCCCTGGATGATGAATTTCGTCAGGTGAGTTGGGAAGAAGTCTTAAATTTGATTTGCGATCGTATTCAAACTATCCGCACAAGGTTTGGTGCTGATGGTTTGTGTATGTATGGTTCTGGGCAAATGCAAACCGAAGACTATTATGTTGCTCAAAAGCTTTTAAAGGGTTGTTTGGGAACAAATAATTTTGACTCAAATTCGCGCTTGTGTATGTCCAGCGCAGTCAAAGGTTACACCCAAAGTCTTGGTTCCGATGGTCCACCTTGCTGTTACGACGATTTAGAATTAACTGATTGCGCTTTTATTATCGGCTCGAACACTGCTGAATGTCACCCAATTGTCTTTAATCGGTTTGCCAAATATCACAAAAAAAATCCCCAAGTCAAATTAATTGTTGTCGATCCCCGTCGAACTCCCACTGCGGAAATAGCAGATTTACATTTAGCAATTCGTCCCGGTACGGATATTAATTTACTCAACGGGATTGCTCATTTACTGTTGCGTTGGGGTGAAATTGATGCAGCATTTATTGAAGATTGCACCAACGACTTTAGCAAATTTGCCCAACTTGTCCAATACTATCAACCGGAAACAGTTGCAGAAACCTGTGGGATTTCGCTGCAAGATTTAGAAACCGCAGCACGTTACTGGGCAGAATCCAAAAATGTTTTATCCTTGTGGTCGATGGGTGTAAATCAATCACGGGAAGGTACAGCCAAAGTCAACAGCATTATTAATTTGCATTTACTCACAGGGCAAATTGGTAAACCTGGTGCTGGTCCATTTTCCCTGACTGGACAACCAAACGCAATGGGTGGGAGGGAAACAGGAGGATTAGCGCAATTACTTCCTGGCTATCGATTTGTGGCAAATCCCCAACATCGTGCTGAAGTCGAGGAAGTTTGGGGAGTTCCATCGGGAAGCATATCACCCCAAAATGGTCGTACAGCTTGGGATATAGTTACTGGATTGGAAATTGGTGATGTACAAATGCTTTGGGTTGTGGCAACAAATCCAGCAGTGAGTTTACCCGACTTGGAACGTACCAAAGCTGCATTGAGAAAATCCCCTTTTACCATTTGCCAAGACGCATATTATCCAACAGAAACCGCAGCATTTGCCCATGTTTTATTACCAGCAGCACAATGGGGTGAAAAAACTGGGACAATGACCAATTCCGAGCGAGTTGTTACTTTGTGTCAAGCATTCCGCAAACCCGTTGGTGAAGCTAAACCAGATTGGGAAATATTTGCCGAAGTTGCTCGTCGTTTAGGTTTTGCCGACAAATTTGAGTTTACTAATTCTGCTGAAGTTCATGCCGAATTTATCCAACTGAGCAAAAATCGCGTTTGCGACATGAGCAATATTAATCATGGAAGATTGCGGGAAGAAGGTGGAATTCAGTGGGGAAATGAAAATAATAAGTTAGGAGTTAGGAGTGAGGAGTTAAATAAGTTAGGAGTGAGGAGTGAGGAGTTAGAAATTAAAGAAATTAACTCCCAATTCCCAATTCATAACTCCCAATTCCTAACTCCTAACTCAAAAAGACTTTACACCAACCAAATTTTTCCTACAGCCAACGGAAGAGCAAATTTTATTCCCCGTCATGCATTGGGATTGGCAGAACCACCCGATCCAAATTTTCCATACGTATTGACAACAGGTCGAGTTTATGGTCATTGGCACACCCAAACCCGCACAGGACGAATTGAGAAATTAGACAAATGTATCCCGAACCATTTATCGAAATTCATCCTCGTGATGCTGATGATTTGGGAATTGTTGATAGTAATTGGATAGAAGTGCGATCGCGTCGTGGAAATGCTAGATTTTGCGCTAAAATCACCCGTTCCATAGCTCCCGGTACGGTGTTTGTCCCCATTCATTGGGGTACACTTTGGGCTGAAAATGCCGAAGCTAATGCACTTACCCATCCAGAATCTTGCCCTGACTCGCTGCAACCAGAGTTAAAAGCATGTGCTGTCCAACTCGTACCAGTTGCGATCAATTTAACGGTGGATAGATATCAATTGCAACCCTCTGAATGTTAAGCTGCTAATGTATGGCGGTTCTCAGTTGAGTAAAATACAATTTTTGATCGTGAACATGTAAGGGCAAACGGTTGTTTGCCCTCATTTGTATTGAATTGAAGCGCTATATTCAACCTGAAAATAATAATTAAAATTGTGTGTGCGTCTGAGTTTGTCAAACGCATGATTTCCGATTTTGACTTTTGATTTGTTACTTCAGAGGGGGCAAAGCAAATGCGAAGATTATTCAAAAATTTTCGACAATTAACTACAGATGAAAGCTTTATGCACTTCATCGAAACTATTGAGGTGATAGTTGCTAAAATCCTTTCTCTTTGCATGTTAATTGTGATTCTAGCTGCAATAGGTGATTTAATCGTTTTTATTAGCAAAGAATTGCTATTATTTGCTAATTATGGCAGTTTTTACAAGACTTTATTTAAAGTATTTGGATTATTTTTAAATGTTTTAATCGCTTTAGAAATTTTAGAAAATATTACAGGTTATCTCAAAAAACATGTTTTACAAGTTGAGCTAGTAATCGTTACTTCTTTAATTGCCGTTGCTCGAAAAATTATCATTCTAGATTTAGATAAAGTTTCTGGAATGGATATTATTGGTCTGGGAATTGCAGTTTTGTCTTTATCAATAAGTTATTTCATTATTCGTGTTGGTAACTCAAAAACCAGACATTAGTAAGGAATCAGGAATCAGGAATCAAGAATCAGGTATCAGGTATCAGGTATCAGGTATCAGGTATCAGGTATCAGGTATCAGGTATCAGGTATCAGGTATCAGGTATCAAGAATCAGGAATCAGGAATCAGGAATCAAGAATCAGAAATCAGGAATCAGGAATCAGTTGTGTAGGTTGAGGAGAGGCTTTGCGTAACCCAAGATTAACCCAACTACAACTTTAATACTTATTTTATAAACACGCTCTAATTAAAATGCTCTAATTAAAATGGCAACCTTTTTCATCTTTGAAGCAGATTTTGTTGACTCCCTGCGTTGTATACCCATGCAGACAAGGTATAATCTTGACACTTGCGGTATCAAATTAAAATTAGCTGATTGGAATCGCATGACTCCAGATGAACGTCAAACCTTGCTAAAAATGCCATGTAAAAATAAAAATGAGGTGCAAGTATATCGAGAATATTTGCAAAATTTGATACTTTATTACACTGGTAAATATCCCTCTGAATTACCAATTGAAGACCATCCAGCTTGGTTAAATACAGACGAAATCCCTGAAGAAGTGCGAGCAAAAGCTGCCGAATTTAGTATTACCATTGGACTACAACAATGGGCATGCTTATCACCCTTACAACGATTTGCTTTAATAAAACTTAGTCGTCCGAGTCATGAAAACAAAAATTTTCCGAAAGCCTTAGCAGAATTTAATCTAGTTAATTAGTCATAAGTTGTAGTCTATATAAAGAGAAATGCAAGCTGAAATTTACTGATTTCCTGTGCTTTCTCCGTGTCAATATAATTTAAAAACTACTGATAGCAATTGCTTAGATAACTACATTCTGTACAGCTTGATGCGATCGCACACTCTGGAAATGCCTATCCAGCTTAAGTTAAAACCATTTCTCTGCTTAACCCTGCTTGTCGATTCAGCACTGTCCGCAAATTTACCACCCAAACCTTAAGTAAATAATTTTACATTTAATTAACTATATTTAGAGAATTAAACAATGATAAGTAGTATACAAAAAGAATCTTTCTTCGTGAAGGATTTGTAAACAGAGTAACTACGGATTAGCAGGATTTACTAATAATGTTTTAATTTTTAATTTTTAATTTCTAATCCTCTGACAAAGACTAAAGCTATAGTGTATTTAGCAATGTTGCTGATATGGCTGGGGTTTACTCCTAAGCCAAATTCGTTTCAAAAAATGTTTAGATGTATCCTGTAACTCAATGACAGGCAAAAACGCAAGACAGAACGCATTTCTACGGCTAGTGTCTGTTAATGGGGCAGCTTTGGGGTCAGAATCTGGCTACTCCCTGCTCGCAAATAGGGAAGTAGTCATTGGACGCGATCCTGGTTGTCAGATTGTTTTGGATGCCATCAAATACCGGATGGTATCGCGTCGTCATGCTGTAGTGCGACCTTTATCACCATCTCCTGATGGTCATAATACTTGGGTTATTTGCGATTTGAGTAGCGCTAATGGCACTTATTTGAACGATCGCCAAATCGAAGGCTGTCAAGAATTGCACAACGGCGATCGCATTTCCCTAGCACAAGATGGTCCACAATTCGTATTCGAGTATGAGGTGAACTACCCAGCAACAGTTCTCGGTTCACCAGCAGCGACATCCCTTGCCCCCGCAAGTAAATACGAAGCAGATACACAAATTGATTCAGTTAGTTTTACACAATTATTTCCCATCATTTCCACAGGAAAAGATTTAACTAGTAAAGCTTATTTAGTTCCGGGAATGTTGACTGTAGTATTTGTTGTATTAATGTTTGCTACAGTTGGTCAACCCCAGGCAAATCAAATTATTGTTGGTACTTATATCGCTTCGGCTGCATATTATTTTATTTACCGACTCTGTGGAAAACACAAACCTTGGTGGGTGCTTGTTGCTGTTGCATTAGGTACAGCATTAATTTTAAAAAGCCCAATCCTGGATTTATTTATTTACATTTTTCGTGAAAAATTACCAGGTAGTTTACCTAGAGATAACCAACCAATTACCCTTACCGAACTGTTAGTGCGAATGTTTTTCGGTGCTGGATTGATGGAGGAATTGCTCAAAGCTTTACCCGTGCTAGCTGCCTACGGAATTGGTCGATTTTTACCTCATCCTTGGCGCGATCGCGTTGGCGTTTGGGAACCGCTTGATGGTATTTTACTTGGTACAGCTTCGGCGGTTGGTTTCACCCTGTTGGAAACACTGGGGCAATATGTGCCACAAATTGCTCAAAGCGTCGCCCAGCAATCAGGTATAGATGCGGGGGAATTGGTTGGATTACAGCTTTTAATTCCGCGTATTTTGGGCTTAGTTGCTGGACACATGGCTTATAGCGGTTATTTAGGCTATTTTATCGGTTTGGCGGTTCTTAAACCCAGTAAAGGCTGGCAAATCCTTCTGGTTGGTTATTTAACTGCGGCAGGACTTCATGCTTTATGGAATGCAACTGGTGCAATTAATGCTTTGTTATTAGTAATCGTTGGGGTTGTTTCTTATGCCTTTTTAATGGCTGCTATCCTGAAAGCAAGGGCACTATCACCAAATCGGTCACAAAATTTTGCCACTCGCTTCCTGGAGAGAAAATAGAACATTCTCTGTTGATTAAAATTGAGTTTTTGCCCAATCCCGTAGGGGCAAACGGTTGTTTGCCCTTATTTTATTTGCCCTTATTTGTATTTCATTAAATTTTTTTCACAAATTATTTAGGACTGCTCTATAATGTCTTTCTGCCTTTTGATAGATGGCACTAGATTGGCAACAATCTATAGTTAGATTTAGGATAGTATAGCTTTATCCTTTAACAATAATCTTTCGACAAAATACCACTGCTGTCAGTTACACATTCACAAACCATATCAGCAGATAAACGGCTATATAAGCGCTTTTCCCTGCCAGAACAGCACCAACCAAGCCACGAAAAATTGTCAGAAATTAAAATAAACTTAATCTTCAGTTGCTTCAGCTTGAAATTTGTTTAGCTGACGCAATGCGTAGTATGCAACTGCCAAACTAACTCTTGCTTGCTCGATTTCAGATAAACTTTTCCATTCGTGTTCCCCAACCTTGCTGAGTGCAGTTTCCAGACTTTGAGTTTCGCTATTTCGCATTCCGTAAGAATATGGACGTGCCAAAACCAATAAATCATCAGTTTCCAAGTTTGGTAATACCGCTCTAGCACAAAATGCTAACTGCTCTCCCATTGATTGGGTTGAACTGAATATCTCAGCAGCTTTTTCGGCAATTTTATCAATCCAGTTTTGGGGAACGCGAGATATCATCGCCATTTGTAAAGTTTCTTTAAGGTTCGCAATTATATTTACATTTGTATTACACTTGTAGTGTTGGTCTGTTGCTGCATTTGCCCATAAACAATCAAGTTGGTCATGAAAAGCTTGCGATCGCGTAGGTAATTCTGCATCAAAGAATTCACCCATACTTAGCTTCGATTCAAATTGCGATTCAACTTCACGAAAAAAATCTTCGGTTTCGCTGTCTGTGGGATTCCAAGGATAATTGATGTCTTCGGAATCTAGCAATGCTTCGAGCAGTTCTAATTGGATTGAGTTGGTAAGAATATCTTCTTTGCCGTTTAAGTGAGTCATCATGTTGCCTCCAGGTTATTTAATTTAGCAGTACTGACAGCTACAGCGTCAAGTTTTAGGTTTCCGCAAAAAGAATATGAATTTGATTAGTTTGGCATGATTTTTTGGGAGATGGTAGTCTTATTTAATAGTCAAGAAAAGTCAATCGTGAATTTACGGTTTTTCTACTAATTTTCCACAATAAATTCCCAGATTTCATTGCGACTACTACCAAACTTTAGTTGCATACCCGATTCGAGCGGTACTTCCTGATGGTGGATTCTCAACCAATTACCAGATTTAAAAATTAAGGTTCCTCCAGTTGAATCATCGCGCAGAAAATAACTGAGTACTGGTGTTGTTGTACTAAAGTTATCACGACAGATAATTTGAGCATGTTGTCTTGACACAGATAAATCAGGAATCACAATATGATTATCTGTAGTTCGACCGATACGGGTAATAGGGGTTTGTAGTAGAGAAATTGCATCTTCACTATTAAGTAAGCGTAGGGAAGCGCTAGGAATTTTGGTATATTCTGGCAAAGATGTAGGTAATTCGGTAATGCTTTCATCCAAACTGCGGAGGATTTGTCCGTCAAATTCGGGATGCATGTACAGTACGGGCAGAGTCCAAGCTGGATAATTGAATTTAAATTGGGTTAATAATTTTTGTCTTGCTTCGGCGACAGCTTCATCGATAGCTTTACGCGATCGCAAAGCTTCGGAGAAGGCTTTAATAAAACTTATACTCTCATCATCGCGTATTTCGTCACGCATTCCTAGCACGGCTGGAACTCCGTGTCTAATCAAGACTTCAGCCAAACTACTATAGGGTATTGCTTGGTGCTTCACCGATGCGGGTTGCGCTCCCCAACATGAGTTAAATACAGCTAACTTCACACCTGTTCGAGTTAAGACTTGGGCAAGTTCAATACCATTGAGCCTAGCTTCGGGATGTAAATTTAACATTCCACCGTCGGGATTTCGCAACCCATGCCCGGCATAAAATAATACATTATAAGATTGTGTTTCTAATGCGGCGATTAATTCTGCTGGCGTTGGTTGAATGAGGGTATCAACCATACAAGGAGCATACCCACGGGCACTACTGGCAATCCCAACACCTTGTGTCAAAGTTTCTTTTAATACTTTTGCTTCGGTTTGAAGTTCCAGATTTTCATCTTCCCCTAACACTAATAAGACATTTAATCCTGGGTCACTGCGTAAATTTGGCAGGGGTTCGACATCACTCGTAGTGCGACTAAATATGACATTTTGGCTCAGGGAAATTGCGGGTTGACCGGGACGTTGCATAATTTCCCAAGGTATAGCCACCAAATAAGGATCGCGTAATTCTAAACGCAAGCGAAGACTTTTGCCTAATGCGATCGCAGCACCGCGATTATGTTCCAAACTATTAAGAATCGGTCCATCAAAAACCCATTGCCATAAACTATTACCAAAATTCTGCATCAACTGACTGCTTTTATTTGTCGGTTGTCCTGAAATTGCTACGGGTAATTCGATTGGTGCTTGTGCGTTAGCGTAGCTTCCCGTTGGCGAAGCCGCTCCGTTCACCGAAGGTGTTCCCGTAGGGTAGGAGCTAGGTATCGCTGGGAATGAAGTTTCTGGGGTTTCGGAAGATTGAGGTGATATCTGAAGATTACTATGTCCGGCAAACAATTGCTGCCATTCTAGCCAAAGCTGTGTCAAATTCGGAGTCCAGACGCAATCGTGAATAACGTGACCACTGGGATAGGGAGCTTTCACCACCCAAATAGCGAAATTGTTAGTGCCAGCGTGGACAAGACGCGCGATCGCCAAATTTAAGGATGGCATGGATTCATTCAACTCAAAGGGTAAAGCAGGCTATTTCAAACAACTATTTTAAATGGCAAACCTCTTTGCAGAAACACCCAAGGACTATTTCTTCCTTTTGCTTCGGCATTGAGTTTATTGTATTCACCGCAGTAACAATATGAATTATTTCAGGTTTGTAACCATTTTATACGGTTTTTTTTAATAAAGAATTTAGAACTCACAAGTCAGGGCAAACTAATCTCTCTGCACAGGCTTTTTAGACCTCTTTTTATCCCTCTAAGGGGCTGTTGACAAATAAAGCAGAAAACCACCATTCATTTTACCGTAGGGAAACCAACAGGCTGTTAGCCCTTTTTTGAAATGAATTGTCCTATGTAGGGGCAGGGTCTTCCTGCCCTGACTAATAATACGATTGGATTGGGATATTTTATTTGCTGGAAGTCCTGCTATATGGAGGGCGGGGATACCCAGCCCCTACGAATGATACGATTGATGAATGTTCCCTTACCAGGTCAATACAGATCGAAATCAATTATTACCAGGGGGATTGGAAGTTCTTCTGGGGGTATTAATACTTTGGGGATTTACTGTGGAAGTATTCACGTCTGGTGATTGGTCAACTGGTGCAGTTCCATCGGCTTTGCCTTGCTGACAGAAATTGCTGCCTGGTGCTGGTTGAGTGATGGAAACACCAGTACCTTTGAGTTGGGAGGCTTGAATCCAAATTTTATCACTAGGCTTGAGTTCTTCGGGTGCTGGATTGATAGCAGGTGGTCCTGCTGGGGTTGGGACAGCTTGACAAACTAATACCTGGACAACATCGGTTTGATTTTCAGGTGCTGGAGTTTCTAAGGATGTTTCCAGGACTTTTAGGATTGTGCCTGAAGGTATAAAACCGCCATTATTATTGAAAGGTGTGGAGGTTTTGCTAAATGCGATCGCATCTTTTTCTTTGATTTGAATTAATGAACCTGCGGGAAAAATTGCCTGCTTTGTATCGTTTTCTAGGTTTGGTGATGTTGTTGAGGTGGGTTGGTTGATTGGTCTGGTAGCGGGTGTTGTGGTAAATGGAAATTGCCGTTGTGAAGAAAATAAATAGGCTAAAACACCTGTTGCTACGAGTAAAAGCGGTAATATAACCAATTGCAAGGGAATTTTTTTGCTTTTTGCAGGAGCAGTATCGGGAATTACTTGGGTTCGCTGGTTGCCAGATGTGAACTGCTTGCTGGGGGTTTCGTTTGTTGGCAAATCGTTAATACTTGCCGCATAAAAATCGGAAATGTTGGGAATTAATATTGATTCTGGTTCGGTGTATTTGATTTGATAATGAACCAGGGCAATTGTGACGTTATCATGTCCGTTTTGGCTGTTGGCAATGTCGGTTAGTTTATCTACAACACTTGCTATATCAGCATCTCCGGTAGAGTCGGTGTTGAGAATTGGCAAAATTTCGCTTTCCCAATATTGTTCGACGCGATCGAAGTCGCTCAAACCATCCGAACACAACAAAAATACGCAGTCTTCATCGAGGACAAACCTCTGGGCTGTGGGATGTAATGAGTTGCTGCTACCCATTCCTAAAGCTTGAACTAGGGAACCGCTTGCACCTTGATTTATCGCATCGCGGTAAACTGCATACCCTAATCTAACTTCTCTTGATGCCACATCATCATCAAGGGTGACTTGGTAACAACCTTGACGGGTAATTAAGTAAGCGCGACTGTCTCCAACATGGGTGACATAGATTTCGTGGGCTATAGGCAATGCCATCACTAGGGTTGTGCCCATGCGCTGCCGTCCCTGCCGACCTTCGATGTCGTTACGCTGGCTAATTTTGTCGTTTGCTGCTGCTGCTGCCTGTTCTAAGTCCGAAATCAAACTTGCTGGATCGATGCGATCGCGTGCTTCTCTGGCTAGGGAATTCACTTTTTGCTGGATGACTTCGATTGCCGTGTTCGAGGCTACGTTACCACCTTCGTGTCCGCCGATACCATCACAAACTATTGCCAGAGCCGTGGGTTGGGGTGGTTTGCTCACCTTGCTGCCACTGGGGGGATAGCAAGAATCTTCGTTGCGCTGACGGCTCGGTCCGGTGTCGGTTTTAGTGACAATTTTTACAGATGAGTTGAAAATACCTCCACTGCTATTTTCTGCCCGTCCCAGTTCAATTAATCCTTGGTCTAAAACTGCCACCAATTGCTCACCCGAATGAATTTTCTTCGAGATCAGGGCATCACAAATCTTAGTCAGAAATTCTGCGATCGCATTTTTGGTTTTGGGCAGCAAGTTAGCCCGCCAAAATTCTCCCAAGTCGGCTAATGTAGATGCTTTTTCGCGATCGGCATGTAATTCTAATAACTTAACAATAGATCCTTCCGGTCGCATTAATAATGGGTCTAGCAAACTCGATGCCACACCCTCGCTTGCCAAAGGTTGCCAGAGATTGGCGATTTGCCACAACCAATTTAGCTGTCGCATTGATGTTGCTTCACCCCAAGCCGAATCAATCGACTTGTGTAATTGCGCTTCGGTGGCTAATTCATTGTTGATTTGCAGAGGTGGTTTTTCCAGTAGCAAAATCTGTTTTTGTGATTCACCTTTATCCAGGGATATGACTCCGTAAACTTGAGGAATGTGGAGTCGGTAGGGGAATAATCGTAAATAAGCCTTAATTTTATGTAGATTTTCCATTTCCGGCACTAATGGAACGAGTCCGGGTTTGGTATCGAAAAGAATAAACTGTCTGATAATTAAATAGCGATCGGCTAAAATATCCCCATCAACCCCTAAACTTTTTCCTTCTGTCACCGCCCATAAATAACGTTTTGGCAACGGTGTTCGACACTGCTGACAGAAATGATGGTTAAGCGGATTGGCAGCCTGACAAGCTTCATTGGGGCAGTAGAGCGTTGCCGCGTCTTTTTCCATATTTTTTTGCACGATCGGCTTTACTTAACAATTTTTAGTTAACAGCATGTGTGGCGGCACTCTCAGCCACTCGTTTTTTTAGTTTAGATATATTTAAGTTAGATATATCTTAAATTTTGAATCGCCATACTGCAATTCTCCGCAGGGGATACCGTAAAAGTCAGTATTTGTGGACAGCACAAATGCAGGAATGCAAATACAACTTGGTCGTTAAGACTTAAACTAATTCTGCGCCTAAAGTTTAAATATATTAAGTTAAATAAACAGACGCTTCAAGTTTAATCACAATTTTCTCAAGATTTCGGTTGCCAATGGGGAGTGTTGAGGTCAGAGTTTTTTGTGCATTTCAATACAGTTAACCCATAGTGTTTGTGGAAATTGTGCAAGACTGTCTTTAGTTTATCGGAGTGGGAGCAATAAAAGCTTAATTTAAAACTAAAAATTCATAAGAATAAATTCATGAGTTTCCAATCGGCAAAAGTTAGCCTAATTGGTTTTTGTCTTCGTCAACTGTTTTATCGACTCAAGTTTAAAGGCTTCTTCAGGCTGATTCTAATGAATTCCGTGTTGTCTGGTTGTTCGGGAATTCGACCAATACTATCAGCGTAGTTATTATCGTTGATAACGAGTAGTGTTCTTTCATCTAATGGCAACACACTCTCAATTGTCACAAATGGAAACGCAAAAACACCATTTTTTGTACCGTTTCCACCAATACCATTTGGGTCGGATATCTTCAGCAAATCCACTAGCAATTCCTTCTCCACGAAACCTGCTTGATTTACCTTTTGGAGATTAATTTTATAGATGCGTTTAAATTGTGCAGGAGTTTTGAAAGCAGAGTTGCGAGAGTCTCCCTGATTATTATCGCGCTCAATCACCAAAAATTCTTCATTGTTGACCGCAGTTAAATCACCGATCGCATGGCTAGAATTTTCTAACTGATAAGCAAAAACTTGTCCGGTATATTTTTTGCTCGCTAAATCAAATTCATAAATCAACAAGCGCTTTTTGGGTATCATCTTTAATCGCACCTTCCAGCATTGCATACAACCTCGTCCCGCGAGGATTCAGTGCCATTCCTTCAAATCCCTTAGAACTATTGAGATTTGCTCCTGCATTTCGCGTTACATTGTCGGCTAACTTGGTAAAATCTGGGTCAAACTCTGGATTATCGGGAGATTTGACAAAATCTGATTGACCAATACGTAATAAATTTGGCACAGGGAAAGGTGCTTCTAACAATTCTCCATTTGCTCCAAAATGTAGCAAAAATGGACCAAACTCATCTCCCATCCAAAAACTACCATCGGGAGAACGACGAAAAGATTCAATATCCAAATCTCCACCTGTAAGCAAGCGATTCGCTTTAATCAGTTGATTCACAGGGATATTACTGCCAGGATAATTTGTTTGCGTCGCCACAATGGGAAAATTGACTAGAGAATTGCGATATGACTTTGGCATTAAGCTTGCGAAACTTTGCTGGGGGATGTATCCCTCAGCAAGATTTCGCCGCTTATCGCTTAGTCCAATAAAACTTTGACGGTTGAAGCGTAAAAGACGTTCTCCAGTCTGAAAATTCACCGGAAACACTTTACCAGTCGCAAAATCTGGTTCAACAGCATAAATACGAAGTTCATAATCCAGGGAATTAGCTTTACTTCCAAAACCATTATCAGAAATAACTAGGAAAGTACCTGGTTTTGTGCCGGCAATGACGCTAGAAAAGCCCTGTACAGGTTGAGCATTGGGAAAAGGAGTAGTACGTCGAGTTTTCTTAAACTGTGCCGTTGTCGAGCCAGGAGCAAAGGTATCAGCTGCTAGAATCGCACGTCCTGACAGTTCAGCAGCTTCTGCGCGATCGCTTGAAAGCAGTGATAAAACCACTGTCAGTATAAATCCGAACTTTTCCAACGGTAAATTTTTCATTCTCAGCAGCAAAAAATCAAAGGTTAAAGGTTAAACAATCAATAGTTTACAGACTGTAAGTTAAGAATTGGCTATTGGTATAAGAATTCTGCATCAACAAACCTGAAATGTTCAGCTACCAATAACCAATAACCAATAACCATTAACCAATAACCAATAACCATTAACCATTAACCAAAAAAAACTTTGCTTACTCAGCCTCAACACGGGGAAGTCCCATGCTGTAATTAGTGACACGGGCGTTAAGATTGTAGCTAATCTCAGCTTTTTGCAGGAGCGATCGCACAAAATGCTCCAAATCCGAACCGATCCGACGCAGGTTATAGTCGGTTAAATCCACACCGCTCGAAGCTTCAACTAATTCATCAAACTGACGATAAACCTTTTGCAGCGCATCTTCATTCCAAATAAACTCATTATCAGGGTCAATATCCAACGTCAAAACCTGATTGCTGGGAACCAATTCGCCAGTTTTGTCTAATTCCGCCGAAAAAATGCGGATGTGGCGGGTTGTAGACTTAAGCAGCATCGCATTATCCATAATCTGAAGATGTCAAAATAGAGGTTGAACACCAATATTGTAGACCGCTATTGGGGATTGGGGATTGGGGATTGGGATGGATCGAAT
>JAAUPE010000069.1 GCA_012034595.1 Calothrix sp. CSU_2_0
TATTAACTGGAAAATATCGAGCTAGAGAGGAAGTATCAACAAGCACTCAAAATAATTACTAACTATACTGAATTTCAAAAAAAATTAGATTACATGGATCGATATGTGTGGATTTGTATTAAAATCTTGAGTGAATACAAACTTAATTGATTGCGATATTTAAGAGTTTTTACCACACCTAATTCGCTCTTCGATGATGTATGTATTGTGTTTTGTTTGTCCACCCTGGCTTTTAGCGTTTACTCGAAAGAGTGCGTGTGATTATTATGCGCTCTTAAACTCGGAGTTAAATGCAATTAACAGTGATCAACAATAGTTTAGTTAAAAGGGAAGTGAGCTTTTAACATTTTTTTACATCGATTCAGGAGGTGATTGTTACGGTTGCTCAAAGTCCATATTAAAAATGCCGCCCGTGGAGAGCGACATTCTGGTTGGATTAAAGCATCCAAAAGCTGTAATTAATTTACTTTTCTCAATCGAAACCGAGATAGGACGAGAGAGAAATAGAAACATAAATAGAATCGGATTGGAGCGGAGCAGAGCTACTCTCGATTAACCTAACAGTGCGAAGACTTGGCGGTTTGACCACTGAAAGGCTACCCAATTGAGAGAAGAAGCTGTGCGCCTATAGGCATTATCTTAGCATGTCGTACCAATTTTCTATAACTTTTGACAGAGTTTTATATAAATTTTTGGTGAGTTGACCAAAACAATTGGCAATATCCTGCGCTTTCATTGGGAGCTGACACACTTTCAATACCCACCAAACAGGAAATAAAACTCAGATAAAGCAAGGATTTTAGGCAAGCTAAAGGCGCACACTCCCTCCAAAGAACGCCGCCACAAATCTTTGGAGAATTTATATGTACGAATTGTCATCTACTAATCATCATCAGAACGCCGTAGAAACCACCTACCAAGAAGAAAAAGTAAATAATTGTAATTCTGAGAAAGTCAATAATTCTAATTCTCAGCCGGACGCAGTAATAAATCTTAACGACAAGCCGACAAATAAGGTAAACCCAGACAATTACCCTCAGCCACAAACCGACTCAACAACAAATCTTAACGATAAACCAACAAATGAGGTTCATCGAGGCTTTAAACCACAACCCAACCCAGCAACAAACAGTAACGATAAACCCAAATCGCGGTTAAACGATAAACACTACTTTGAATGCGTAACCAAGCGGGGACTAAATCCCGAATGGATACAGGTTAATTGCCGTTCGATGACTGTCAAAGAGGCGAGCGATCGCCTGGGATATCCAGCAAAATCCGAAGGAATTTGGTTAGAAGGGGTTAACGGGTTCGGGCAATTCCGCCCCAACAAACCCTGGAAGAACGCAAACTTTGCCACGGGGATACCCACAGTTGGCAACGGGAGCGCGAAAAACGGTACGGGTAGCACAGAAAGCGCGAATGTGCCGGAAAGTATATCTTCCCGGCAACTTAGCGAGAAAAAAGCCCCCAAATACCGGACAGCGACAGGTGAGGAGTACGATGCCATGTTGCCACGCCATCCCCACAACCCCCGCTATTGGGAAGATTTAGTCGCGCTGCAAGAATTGTGCTGGAAAATTGACGGACACCCCTGTTTGGGTATTACCGAAGGGATGTTAAAGGCAATATCCGCCTGTGCCAACGATATTCCCTGCGTGGCATTAGCCGGGGTGGAAATGGGGTTAACCCCAGCTAAAAACGACCCCCAGGGCAAACGTTACCTGGTCGAAACCCTAGAAAAACTAGCCCGTACCGGGTTTGGATTCATCATTATTTTCGACGCGGACGCAGCAACAAATCAGAATGTGGTGCAAGCCCAGCGCAAATTAGCCCATCAAATAGTTAAATTTGATGTACCCGTGTATATTGCCACGGGACTATGGAGCGTTTTGCAAGGAAAAGGCATGGACGATTATATTCAAAACAACGGTGCTGACAAGTTCAAGCGTGAGGTACTAGGGAAAATTATCGATTTTTCAGCATGGGAGCGACAATTTAAAGATCATAACAGCGAGAAAGAAACCACATATTTGCCAGCTAAAGAAGCAGCACAGCATCTTGCAGAAAGATATCGACAAGCGTGGAAGCACGATTTAAAACAGCAAGTATGGCGAAGATACAACGATAAAATCTGGGAACAAACACCAAATGAGGTATTTGCCAAAGCCGTCTATCACGACTTAGAAGCGATGCCTAATGTTAGATATAAAACTTATTCGTATGTCGAAAATGTAGTTAAATTTCTAGCGCTGGAGCTTCAAGAACGTGATTGGATAAGTTTTAACCGTTCCGAATGGATAGCCTTTAGCGATTGCGTCCAAGAAGTATCGACAGGAAAAACCCACGAACACTCGCCAGGGTTTATGTTTACCTCATGCCTTGAGCATGAATGCCCCAAACTCAAGTTTATCCGCCACTTTGACGTTCATGTCCGCAGGAAAGTGGAAGGAAACCCTGTCGTTCCACGGCAGGGTCTTTTCCACACCGGGCAAAACTCATGTCAAGTGGAGAGAGAAGGCGGCGATTTACTCGAATTATTGAGAATCAATGCACCTGTTTTTTATTCTTGGGCTATGTACGCACAAGGGGGCGACCCGATCAAAGTTCTCAAGCTATTGGCTATTTTGAACGGGGTTTTAACCTATGGGTTCTTTGACATGCAAATGTTTGTCCTGCTTATAGGTGTCCCCGGTTCGGGTAAAGGTACTTTTGCCCGATTGTTAGAGCGTGCAGTTGGCAAGCAAAATCATGCCAGCGCAAAGATGCACCGACTAGGAGAGGACAACGTTCTTGCTAGCATTATTGACAAACAGCTTGTTATCTGCCCTGACGAGAAAAAGCAATCCAGTGGCGATAATTCGGGTGTCCTTGTTCTTACAGGAGGCGACAGCATCGCTTATCGCCAAATTTACAAACCGATGTCTAACGCCAAATTTCATGGGGCATTGGTAATACTTGCTAACAGCAACCCGTTTGTAGGGGACACAACAGGTATTGATCGGCGGTGGAGTTTGGTGCAGTTTGACAAACCTTTGCCTGCACGAGATACGGCAGTTGAACGACAAATGCAAGCAGAGGTAGGGGTACTAATCTCACTTGCGCTTGCAATGCCAAAAACGCAGGTAACGGATTTGATTAAAGGTACAGGAGAGGGGATAATACCCGATTTTAAGCGTCAGCAGTGGCTGCACAAAACAGATAACGATTCTATTGCCTTGTTTATGGAAGAAATGTTAGTACCCGCTACTGCTGACCAGTACCTCATGCTAGGTGGTAAAGGCGATGACCCATCATCTTTATATGGTGCTTACCTGAAAATGTGCGACGAAAATAATGCCCGCAACGTCTACACCAAAAATAACTTTCGCGGTCACTTGCTCGAACTTTGTCGTGAGGTGGGATGGGATTTAGTGAGAGAATCCCGTTGCGGAACTGGCTGGAGAGTATACGGATTAAGGATTAGAGCGTTTAATGATGAAAATCCGAGAATTAGTGATTGGTTAGGAGGAGTGCAGACCCAGTGCAGGGAGTGTAGACCCAGTGTAGACCCTGATGTAGACCTCAAACCTTTGCCAGATAAGGATAGTGTAGGAAGTGTAGAGGATAAGAAACCCAAAAACAATTTTGATGTTCATCACCATCAACAAGTAGAAGGTGAAACCCAAATTCCAGAAAACAATAGGGCTGAGGTCTACACTCCTGCACTATCCCCGACTGATAAGGGTTTGGGGTCTACACTGGCTTGCACTGGGTCTACACTAGCGACTGACGAGCCTACACTGGTGACTGACGAGCTTACACAGGTTGGCACGGGGTCTAAACTAGCGACTGACGAGCTTACACAGGTTGACACGGGGTCTAGACTGGCGACTGACGAGCCGACACAGGTTGGCACCGAGTCTAGACTGGTGACTGACGAGCCGACATTAAGCCAGCAAATTATTGCCAACTGGGACAATATGCTAGTGCTAGGTCAATTGATATTAGCGATCGCTGACACTGACCAACTGCGACAAGAAGTCCGTAACTATAGCCCTGAGCAAATCAACCATATTAAAAATGCAGCGAAACAATCTTGGAAGCCCGGTTGTAATTCAGAAGGCGAATACTGTGGTGAAAAAGTTGAATTGATGGAATTTGGCAACAAGCGCGATTGGAAGGTACGTTCCGCTAACGGTAGTATCATCCCCGCAGCACGAGGTAATGTCCGTCCTTGGTTGGGGATTTAATTGCCATTCTCGTCGTTGTGTAGCGCTCCGCGCCCACTTACTTACGACGGTGATTCCCAAACATCACTAAAATATGCACAGAAGCGATACTTGGAGAGGAGTCGCCAAACTCCCAAACTATCTGGAGGCTACACAATGTCCCAAACCCCTGTAAAAATGACGATTGAGGAGTATTTAACCTATGATGACGGCACAGACAAACGTTACGGACTTGAAGATGGGGTGTTGCTAGAAATGCCTCCCGGTACTGGTAAGCATGAAGCGATTATCACATTCGTCTTGTTTCAATTTCTTTTAGAAAAACAACGCTTGGGACTAGCCTTAGAGCCGCGTCCTAATGGCACGGAGGTAATGACCAAAAAACAGATTAGGCGACCAGATGTATGCGTTATTACCCCAGAACAGGCGCGGGCAATCGAAAAAACCTCGGCTGTTCTTCAAACTGCACCACCATTGATTGTTGAGGTGGTATCTCCTGAATCTGTTGAGCGCGACTACAATATTAAAACCTCCGAATATGCCTCTATCGGTGTGGGCGAATACTGGATTGTTGACCCATTGGAGAATAAAGTTACAGTTTGTCTCCTGCAAGGGGAAGTTTATAGCCAAACCGCGTACACTGGCAGCCAGCAAATTGTTTCTCAATTATTTCCAGGCTTAAATTTGACTGCCCAACAGATATTATCGGCTTGAAGGTTGTAACATGAACCCCATTACCGACGGAGAAATCGTGGAAATCACTTGTCTTTTGGAAGTATGGTCTTCATGCCAGGAAAGTTATACAAATTCAAACAATGTTTGCGACACATGCTTACCAAGAGACCAGGGTTATAGCTATGACTATGGATTTCAAGATATTTGAAGTAAATTAGTGCTTATTTACAGCGAATATGATTTGGTTGCACTTAATATGGTTTCATTTGCATTTAATGGTAAGGATTCAGGTCATACCGAAATCGCTACAACATATTCCTAATAAGGGTTTTCGGGGATTAGGCATAAATTCGTATTCTCAATAATATTTGTGCAAATCCTATTTTTTCGTTCCTTATTGCGACTAAAGGTATGTTAATAAACAAAATTCAATTTTGGAACTGGCTCTGTGACGGGGTTTCAAACACCTGAATCCTTACATTTAATGTGGTTTTGAGACCCCCCTTATTTGAAGATAATGTGGTTTCAATTTTGACTTATTTGCAGTTTGAAGCGTTTATGTTTGCAGTTCCTTACATGTAATTATTCACTCCCCACACCTGCAAAATACTCGAAGCCCTTGATTTATAGTTGAGAGGTAGGAGAAAGTGTGAAAGGTTACATTAACCTTGTAAGCTTTTATAAATTAGATTTATATCAAAAAACTATACATCGCCTTTGTAATAAAGATTTCAAGGATTATTAACTTTAAATATTATTGTAATATTTCTGTAAATATAAGTATAAACTCTAGCCAACGAAAAATCTATATATTAGTTTAGGTACAGAAATACACAGAAGTTTTGAGCAAGTAAAGTTACGGATTTAGTTATTTACCATATCTATATTTGTAAATCTACTGTCATTCAGTTAGTCGATTTTTTTACGTGTATCTCAATATGAATTCAATTGAGATTTGTTTGATCTGTTAAAAAACATTTGACGTAACGCGAGAAGCTGAAATTGTTGTAACACCTCCAACAACCTCTGTACCAGAACCTGCTTCTATATTTGGTTTACTAGCTGTTAGTGCATTTGGCGTTAACTCTATTGCTAAACGTAAATACAAAACGATTAGAGGTTAAGTCGAGATAAAGGCGCTTAACAGAAATAGGGGTACAGCCGGGATACGTTGTAAAATTTTATAATTTTTGCATAACTCACCACACCCCCCTTCCCCGTCGTGCTGGTTCTGACCAAAATCGGGTTGAGGTAGATATTTTTATCTTGAAAATACCCGTAGAGCAGTTCCCTGACAAACGTTTCCTCGGTTTGTCCCTCCACGAACACATTGACTCGAATCATCGTGAAGGTCTCCCACCCAGGACATTTTTCTTCCAAAGCTCGCCCAGGCTATAGTCTTCAAGCCATCCCTCTAATTTCTGTTTATCCATCCTCCGCAGGAACGATTGACCATCCAAGCGATCGACAACAATCACATCCTCCACATCAAATTCGTTAAGTAATTCTACGGATTGGGTGGAAACAATTACCTGTTTGGTAGCAGTCCGTATCAATGATGCCAGGACGGTAATGGCATAGGGATGGAGACCCAATTCCGGCTCATCAACCAAAATTGTCTCTGGTTGTAGCTCCTCCGGTTGTAAAAAAACCGTCGCCAGACACATAAAACGCAGCGTACCGTCCGACAGCAGGTGCGCTTTAAAAGGAATATCCTGCCCTCGCTCGAACCATTCGAGTTCGATAAATTCCTTATTTTGTGGGGAAGGACGCAGAAAAAAATCCCCAAAAAACGGCGCAACCAGGCGGATAGTTTTGACGATTTTTGATAGGATGCCGGGTAGCGATCGCGTAACAGGTACAGAAAAGCCGCCAGATTTCGCGCATCGGGACGTAGGTAAGCATTGTCATTGATCCCGTGGGACTGCTTAACATACGCCGTATCGCTGGTGTCATGAAAATGATACACCCGCCACTTCTGCATTGCAGACAAAACATACTCGTCTTCTTCAGTTCCAGTACCGACAGAAGCCTTTGTCTCGAAATGCCCCTTTCCCATCGGACGCTCACCACCCAATTTCCACCAGAAAGACTCCCGCACAAACATCAGACGATTGTCCTGGGTTGGTTCCAGAGTCGCAAAATATCCGTTATTACCAAAATATAGTTCAAACTCCAATTTCTCCGTGGTTTTGCGCCCAAAATGTAACAGGGCATCGGGACTACCTTGACGACTGACAAAAACTTGCAAATTCTCCTCAAGTAACTGCTGCACCATGCGAAAAAAGCCGATAAAGTTGGATTTCCCCGCCCCATTTGCCCCAATTAACACATTCAGATCGGCAAGCTCAAGGTCGCATTCAGCGATCGACTTGAAACCTTTTAAAACTATTCTCGACAGTTGTTTGTCACCAATATTCCCCGTCATCGAACAGTCTCCCCATTTCCCGGCTGGTTAACTACCAATATAGTACGGGAGCTTGAGAACCTTCCTGCTTGGTGGTGCAGAAAACTTTTTTGAGTCTCATGACGGACTGCGTAGATGGTCAAAATAGCACCTGAAACCTATTATCCTCGTTCCATTTTTTGAGAAACGCTAAAATAACTGTCTCGTGGAAAATCCTTTATTTATAAGGATTCCAGGGCTTTTATGCACCACTAAGACCTTCCTGTTTCAACCTGTTGATTTTTAAAGTTCGAGTTCGCTTTGTTTTTTCTGTTGCCGCAATTGCTTTTGATGCTCCTGCTGTAATTCCAAATCTGCCCTTACCATCAACTCCTTAACCTCAGCTTGGGTACGATCGATCACGCTAGCATTAATAATTCCTTCAATTTCTTCGGACGGTCTTTTCAATTGCAACAATCGTTTGACAATTAAATAATCCCGTTCTCCATCGCTAAATTGTTCTAGTTTTGAACAAATTTGTTGATATATAACTTGCCACTGCTGGTTTTGCGAAACCACTTCGTCATGGGATTCGCAATTTGTAATTTGTGATGTAATTGAAAATTGTTCGGTAACAATATTTTGATTTTCTTGGTTCAATAATTGCTCGGTCACATTATTTTGATTTTCTTGTTTCAATAATTGTTTGGTAGCAGTATTTTGATTTTCTCGATTCAATAATTGCTCGATTGCCCTATCATCCCTTTGTGATTGGTAACTCACACCCTTGTGTTTTTGCAAACCAGGGAAAGTATATGCTGCCCCCAAATGGGAACCACTAAAAGCCTGTCCCGAAAAGCAATAACTAATCCCCTTCGACTTGCCATTGCGGGTAAAACCGTGACGAACCTCCACCCCTTCCCCCTGCAATCGCTCGATAAACATTGGCATCGTCAGATAGTCAGTTGTGGAATCATGCTCTTTTAAAGCCGTGACGCGATGGTCGCAGACCGGGCAAAGCCCATCGATAATTTCCTGCAATTGCACTTTAACTGGCAGTTCCGGAGGATTATCCCTCAACCCCAAATCGTATTCCCCTTGTTCCCGTTCGATTCTGCGGTGTTGTCCCGTGGTAGCGGTGCGCTCTAATTTCTCGTGACTTCCCCGAACTGGCTGCAAATTATAATCCCGCTCCAACTGCCGGACAACTGCCTCGCTGCGCTTGTAGTCCCAACCGTCGTGTACGCACCTGCCATCATCCAAAGAAATCCGACTAGCCACAATATGGATGTGGTCGTTTTCCTTATCACCGTGACGGTAAACCACATATTGATTGTTATGAAAATTCATCTCACGAAGATAGCGATCGCTTATTTCGTTCCATTGCTCGTCCGATAAATATTCCCCCGGAGCCAACGAAAGGGAAACATGATAAACAGCCCGTTCCACATTTGGGTTTAACTGCCGGGAAAATTTGAACTCAGCTGCAAGTTCTCGCGGGTTTTGTCCCGACATATTTCCACCAATGCGTTCTGCTTCTTCCTTATTCTCCACATATTCGAGCAAACCGCGAAAACCTCGTCCTTTACGTTGCTTGGCAATCATTTTTCCTTCCTGTGGTGCTATTCGACTATGAAAGCCCTCACGATTGAACTAGCAACTGGGGAGATTGGGCGGCGTAGCGGAGTGGGTTTGTGCGGGCTTGATTATCTTGGCAGCCAACCACAAATCTTGATGCCCGTACAAACCCATCGCCCAACCAGCGAAGCGATGCCCCAGGTGCGTCAATTTTTTGTTATTCTCCTTGACGAGGAGGATAGTCGTCATACCCCAAGCCCTTTTATTAAAATTCGTTTTCATTTTGGAGATGCGTTTGTGGTTGATTTATACAAGTCGATATACCCCAAACTTTTTAAAATTTGACGAACCGAATCCCTCGATTCTCCACCGCCATTTTCTGGAATCGCTACACCTCAAGCCATTTCAAATTCGTCTTCATTTTCATCTTCTTCATCCTCGTCCCCTAATTGTGACTTGTCACAACCCGTAATTTCCCGACGTATTTGGTGCAATAGTTCTCCGAGCGCTTCCAACTGACCTACATCTATGCGTGGTTTTTGTCCCAATAAAATGGCAGTATTCGCAGCTTTGGTTAATTGGTTGATGTTATTCCCAATTTTCCCCAGTTCGACGTAAGTTTGGACGGCTATTTTTGTTGTTTGTTTGGGCAACGGACGCAATAGGGCATTACGTCTAAACAACTCCGAGCATGACAGTCCCGCTTGAGATGCCCGTGAATGAATCATTTCAAATTCCACCTCCGACACTCGGATTTGCATTATTTTGGTGCGAACTATTGAATTTGACATAACTAAACCAAAAATCAAAGTGCGTCTGTCTATATGTTGTCAATATTTGGATTTTGCGATAAGCGTACCCCTCCGGGGAAGCAAGCGGAAGCGGAGCGTGTCCCAAAGGGACTCAGCTTAACGCCGTTGGCGTATCGCTTGATGTCTGCCTCGGTACGTATCTAAATTAATCCACAGGTGTGTTATGCAATATGCCATCCGTTTTACGGTTCGATACCTGCCTCGATATATATCTAAATTAATGCCTCAACTGTGCTTTAATTGGGGGTTTATTAAGGGGGTTTCCCCCTTGAGCCAGCCTGCCCGTACCGAGCGACAGCGATGGTAAAACGTAAGTTTTAGGGCATGGCTGGCTTCCCACCAAGACACCGGGAGAACGAGAAAGCCCAGAAAAACCGGGGCTGTGGGAGAACCAGAGAAATGGAAATACCTGGAACTGCGGGAGAACCAGAGAAATGGAAATACCTGGAACTGTGGGAGAACCAGAGAAATGGGAATACCCAAAACTATGGGAGAACTAAGAGAACTCTTGAGGGCGAAAAACATTGGAGATTTTTATCTTTTTGAGAATGTCGGTTATTGATTTTATGATTGTTTTATTTGTGGGATGTTTTAAAATATTTTAGCCATATTTTTTGAAAAAATCTCAATTCTATTTAATCTCGATTTACGAGACTTAAGTTTTAGCCATCAGGAAAAAAATACTACGTCTATAGTTATAACTTTTTCGATTTATTCAAAAATAAAGTAACAATATATTGCAAGAAAGTACAAAAAGACTTAATTAAGGTAGAACAAAAAAAGGAGATTGAATAATCTTGACCGGGAGTATTTTAGGTGATGTCGGATAGAATTTCTAAATCCAAAATACCAGAGGCGTTAGATGCGCTGAGGGCTTTGGGTGCAAAGGAATTAGATGACGTATCGGCGCGAGATGCTATCAGAAAGATGCGCCGACAAATTGAACGGGTGTTGCGACTGGGCTACACCTATGAAGAAGTGTCAACCACATTAGCTGGGTTAGAGATCAATATTAGTGGAGAACGAATTAAATATCTGTTGAACGATATCCGCAAGAAAACTCGTAAAAAATCCAAATCATCTAATGATGATGGGATGGAGAAAAATATAGATAAAAATGGGGATATAAATTCGGCTGAGGTAGATACTCTCCAAAGCTCAGAAATATCAGAAAGTTTAGAAATTAATAAAAGCTCAGAAGTACGAGAAATATCTGTCGCGTCAAACTCACTAACGGCTACAGAAAACAATCAAAAATCATCTCCCGTCGAACCGAATAGGAAAACTTTAAGCACAAAGTCAAAGAACAATAAAAATAATACTCGTGATAACAATACTAATTCCTTCGCCTTCCAGCCTCAATTAATAGATGACGAGGATTTGTAAAAGAAATCGATAGACAAGGAAGATAGCATAGTTAATAAAAGGGAGAGAGTTTGCAGAAAGAATTAGTGGAAGAAGTTGTATAAATAATTAACGGTAAGGAATTTGTACGGCGTTATTAATGGGTCATAAATTGCACTTTATTTGTAGAAAATTCGCCCTGGGTAATAAATTGTAAAACGGGTGTATCCAATGAATGGAAGAAACATAATTATCTAGTGCCAGAAACCCCACTATATGGGTTGCCAAAACCAAATGCTCCCTGTAAAACCCTCTTAACGGACAAAAGTTTGTAAACCCTCAGCAAGAAAGGAGAGCTTGTAAATGGTTGTTAAAGCAAAGCCAACCACCGATGCACAAACCAATAATAAACAGATTAATAATAAACAAACTACCCAACAAGAATCTACCCAAAAAGTCAAAACACCAAAACAAAAATATACAGGACGGTTAGTATTAGTCACAGGGATAAGGGAGGCACGGGTAAAAGCGTGATGGCGAGGCTTCTTTTAGATATTTACCGCCACAGAAACATTGACTGCATCGCCTACGAATGCGACCAATCCAACCCCCAACTTTACCGACATTACAGCAAACTTTCCCCTGGAGTTCAAACCTTAAAATTAAATCAACGCGGTGGTGCAGATGCCCTACAAGATGATTTAGAGCGTTTTTCCCCCAAAGTTTCATTAGTAGACTTACCTGCGGGGGCTGCGGAATATTTTGAGTCCGTAGCATCCGATATTCATCTTTTCCAAAACGCAGAAACTATGGGGTATCGCATCACAATGGTATCCGTGCTGGGGAGAGTCAAAGATAGCGTCATCCAGTTAAAACGGTTAGTAGATTTTTGTAGCGATCGCGTGGATTATGTGGTGGCTAAAAATCTTTACTGGGGTGAAGATAAAAAATTTATCAGGTACAACGATTCCAAAGTGCGGCAAGTTCTATTAAACGAACTTGGTGGGATAGAACTGTTACTACCCGATTTGTACGATAACCTTTTCGACTTTATTGACTCCAAAGATTTAACCTTCCGCGAAGCTTTAGAACATGATGGTTTAACCGTAAGTAATCGATCGCGGATATTTGACTGGGTTGATAAAGCCGAAACTCAATTGGAAACAGCCGCATGGATGCTGGGATTGGATATTTGAGAGCAGGAGTGGGGGAGTGGGAGGGAGAGAATTTAATTATTAGATTTTGGGTTCGACTATTTTCCTTCTGAAGAATACCAACTGTCTTCTCCTTGGCGAAAGTCTAATTTTTTTGATTACTCAGTGGTAAGCGTAAAAACCTTTATTTACCGGGAAGAGGCGATAAAAATCGGGTAGCTTTATTCCATGCTTTTTAACTCTCTCCGGTTTTTTACTTATAGACGTAGAGGAGTTTGGTTGAGCAAGCCTAATTCAAAAGCCTAATTCAACAGGTTCGAGTAAGTTCGGTAAAACAAGTTCGGTAAAGCAAATCAGCAAGAACGTGCCAAAAAAGGAAAATCGTACGCTAAGGAATTAATACAAAGTCCAAAACCATTGTGAGCCTTTAGTTTTAGCTATTTATAAAAATCATTTTTTCAAATCAGATACTACTCGTACTTCCCCGCTTCCTGCTCCCTCAGTTCTCCTACTCTCCCGCTCTCGTCTCTTACCTCCACTTTGAAAACCATAAGCGTCCATTTCATCCATTTCTAAATATTCCGCATCCAACACCAGACCTTAATTTATGCCAACAACCAATAACAAAAACCCAAGACAGGATAAACCGCAACCATCCCACCTCGATAAACTCCTAGAAAATAAACCACCGGAGTTTCAAGCCAAAGTGCTGAGGTTTGCCCTCGACTCCGAAATGAAAGAAGATGACCCAGCATTTCGATTGGTGCAATACATCGGCTATTTATCCCAACTCACCGAAACCGCACCCAGTGAATGGAAACAATTATTCAAAAAACTCCAGGGAGAACTATCCGAGTGGACGGAACTAACAGCAGTACAATTGGCGACAGCAGCCGACCAAAGCGAAGCTCACGACAACCTAGCCCAATCCTGCAACAGGCTTGGGACAGCCTTGAACGCATTAGATTTAACCTCGCAGCAACAGTTACAGCAATTGACAACCTTGAGCGAAATCTCACCGAGTTTGAGGTACGTCGCACAGGAAATTCCGACGCTGAAAAAATTATTGACGAACTTGAATCAAACCCTCTCCCAGAAGCAAACATTGACGGTGGAATTATCCCCCTCCCAAATGACGGAATTGAAGAGAGAAATAGCCCTGGAGATAGAGAGCCGGAATTTGACTTCGATGGGGAGGGAGATGTTGGGTTTAGCCCAGAACCAGAGAAGGATGATGGGGATGTTAGAACAGTTAACCCAGAAGAAACACCGGAGAATCAACCCTCCAGGGATATTAGCAAGAATTTGGGAAAGGTACGGAAGCGGGATTTTGACTTGGATTTGTAGGTTGGATTTTCAGCTTATTTCGGTGGTGGTGATGATATTGGCATTTATTGTCGTACCCGTAGCTGTGGTGATGAGGATGAATGCAGACGGACAACCTGTTATATCCCTGGAAATTGTGGATAAGCAAGTTCGGGATACATATATGCAGGTTAATAATGCAAACGTGAAGTTACAGCGAATTGAAAAGTATCTGGGTACTCAGCCAAAATCGGGGGACAAGTAAATTAGGAAGCAGTCTATTTTCGATGACTCGTGGAACCTCGACAATATCTCGTTCAAACTCAGCCAAAGATGCCATCAGGTGGGCAATTAACCTGTCTTGAGGCGTATTCAAATCAAAATAAAACCCACACTCAAAATTTTTTAAGTATAATAAAAGTATAAATTATTGACTTATACAGATATTAAAGGCTGTACTGAGTAAACTATAAGTGTTTCCAATTGCTCGGCTAGCAAACACCAAAATTATATGAATGCCAAAGGTAAGCACTTGTAGTAACAATGGCTAATTACGGAGACTGGAATCAAGCACTAGCATCTTATTTTACTAGTGGTGTGCCGCGAGGTACAAGAGTCTATCTGAGCGTTGATGATGAAGTTTTAGAGCGTATTGGTCGAAAATTCAACCAAGAGTTTCCATCTGGCAATTGGGGTGATGACTTCCGTAGAGCGGTAAGAGAAAAAATCATTGCAGAAGGGCGAGTTAATTTGGGTCAATTGCAAGGACGTAATGCAGACGGTTTACCCAAAGGAGTTGCTTTTTTGGGTGCAATGGTTCTAGCTGCCAATGACATGGCAGATGAAGAGGAAATATCAGACGATAACTACTTTAAGCGTTTACGACAAATATTAGATTTGCCAAGTTCGGAAAATGGTCGCCCATTGGGTATGAAGTCTGGTAGTAAAGACGAAGAACCATTGTGGCGGGAATGGAATCATTGGTTAATGGAAAATGGATTTATGCCTTCAGCACATCGAGGTCGTGGAGGGCGAACCACTTATATTAATTATCCTATTTCTCAATCTCTACTTCGTCGCACAGATAAAAACCGACTTGTACAACTGTTTAATGAAAAACAATGGACAGTGCAGTGGGATGCGATGACTCTGTTTGCTGGCGTAAGACGAGAAGCACAACAACTACCTACACATCTCAAACAATTACTAACTGAAAACAGGGAACGTTATGAAGCAGTAGCCGAATTTATTCATGAAGTTTACCAGCAGTGGCAAGCAGAAGAACGACCAGCATTAGTTAGAGCAGGGGTAGGTAATTGGAGCCGTAACATATTTGCTGGTTTATATCGCACAGAAGATCCGTTTTTTGGTGGCGTTAATTATTATCCTTACCCAAAACAAGTACGGGGATGGGAATTAAGCTCTATAAAAATCGAGTATAGAGAGACAGAGAAAGAATTGATATATGAACGCCCTGGCTGGTATTTACCCTTAGAATTTCCTTTAAGGCTAAGTGAACTGGAATCCGGTGCTAAATACCCAATTACTCTACAATGCAAACTTGATTCTTTGGTTTTACCTTATCGTGACTTTTGGATATTAATTCCCGATCCAGACGAACCAGAAACAGGAGTTTATGCAACTTGGGGTCAACCATCACTTGGTACTAAATTTATCTTCCTATGTAAACAAGAGCTACTTCCAGATATCAATCGCTTGCGAGATGAGCGGCTAATAGAGTGGAGCGGTGAACCTCAGCCTGTATTTAATGATTCAAACTGGGTAGAGCTTCACCAGTGTATGGTTATTTCCTTAGCTTGGAATGGAGTATTTATTAGCAATCAAGAACTTAAGGATGCTTTGCAGCCCAATGTTTGTTTATCTATTAGCTTTTCAGGGGGGTTACGTGTTCCGCAGCAGAGCGCATGGTTGGAGGGTCATAGTCCTCAAGTTACCATCTTTGGTTTTTATCCCACTGTGACGTTACAAATAACTCGATTATTGGATAATTTATCAATAATTGAGCGATCGCAAAGTACAAATACGCCAATTTCGGTAAATTTCCCAAGTTCAGGAGATTATGTTGTCAAGGCAACTTGTGCAGGAGAATCCACGGAACGTTTGGTCAAAATCGTCGATTGGAGTTGGCTTGGTATAGAAAAACCACAACGTTGTGAAATAACACCTATTAGTTTTGGGAACTATATATGTGGCAGCGTCATTCAGACAGTTTCTGCAAAAGAGTAAAAGCAAACCAGGTGCATAATGCCACAAATCCAGCGCTGGTATAAAGGTTTTTCTTATAGGGGAAATCCACAAGAACTTATTGAGCAAATTTCCAAGCAAGTTCAACGTCACAATCTGGGAAATTTCATTCCGCTTTTACGAGTGGAAAAAGGGGTAAAATCACGCAAACCGTTTTACTTTTTTCTGGCGGTTGAAAGTTTACAAAAAGGTGACATACCAACGGAAGTTCAATCAACTCTGCTTAAACTACCTTTTTTTAAATCTAATATTCCAGGCAATCCCAGCTTTAGTTATGAAGAAATAAAACCTATGGTTGGGGTCGCTCATGATGTTTACGAGTATACTAACAATATTCCTTATCAGCCTCAGCCTGTACAGGAATTAACCTGTGATAATCCATTTGACTTAATAGAGTCAGTATCTATAAATAATTCATTCATTGATATTGATATATCCCGTCGATACGAGCAACTTCTTTCCTGGCTATCCGCTCTTGGTAGTGGGACTTGGGAATCTTTCAAAAAAGCTTGTGCTGCCCTAAAGATTGAAGAACCTAAAAGAATTTTACGAAGGTTAAGATTGCTGGGACATATAGAGTTTTCTCTAGATGGTTATCGATGGTCTATCGCTCCTATTGCTATTGTTAAAATTACATCAGAGTCAAACTTCCAAGAATTTATATTGTGCGGTTCACGAAGCATAAATTTACTTGAAAAACTCAAACAACAAACAACATTAGAATTGATAAACCAACCAATAGGAGAAGCTCCTCCTTGTGTTCGCATTCAAGCTGACAACCTAAACATTATACCTAATTTAGTTGAACAATTAAGCAAAGAATTTTCTATTATTAACGCAGGTGAAGTATCGAAGCTGTTAGCTAGCATCTTGCCTGAACTAACAACTTGGAAGCAAAGCCTGAGAAATTTACAGGGAATTGTACCAAGTCTCTACGAGTGGGAGCTTTTTGATGGAAACGATTTTATCAGTTGCGCTTTACCCAGAGAGACTGGTATGTACCGGATGTACAACACAAAAATAAGCGATCGCCCCCTGTATACACTTTTTTACGAAAATGGTTGCTGGCTTCAAGGAGACTGGTACGGACTGAGATTTTTGGCATTGCAACACAACGGTCAACAATGTATTATCCGTTACGAATTTGAAACAAAACGTTTAGCAATACCAGTGTCCCAAAGATGGCCAGAAATTTACGAACGCGCTTTGGTGCTGGCATCTGGAATACTACCTAAATATTCTAATTCATGGTTGTTATATGAAAATCTAGATCGAGACCTAATGCTTCAACTATGTGATAAACTTAACATCGATTGTGACTGGTAATCTACTCATGCATGACCTAGTTGGAGCGTATCAAAGGCTTGACCGTATTTACCAGTTGTATATTAAAAGCGCTTTTCCGCTACGTTACCGCGCTTTGGCTGAAGAACGCGATCGCATTCTGCAACAACCAGGCATCTTGAGTCAGCCTCCTTTAGTTGAACCAGTTCCCATTTACCCTTCATCGCGGATGAATTTGTCAGCCGCTGCCAATCAATTGCCTTCGGAATACCAAGATTTAGCACAATTGGGACGAGAGGTTTTCGACCCAGGAGTTCCCCTTTATCAACATCAGTGGGAAAGTTTGTATCAAGTTTTGGTTAACCAACGAGATATAGTCGTCACAACAGGTACTGGTTCAGGGAAAACTGAGTGCTTTTTATTACCACTTATAGCCCAGTTAGCAAAGGAATCTAGAACTTGGGCTGCCAATCAACCAGCACCTACTAATCATCGTTGGTGGAATGGGAATGGAAGTCGAGTTTCACAATGGGAACACACACCCAGACCGAAAGCTATTCGGGCTCTGATACTCTATCCTCTCAACGCTTTGGTTGAAGACCAATTACGCCGATTAAGAAAAGCTCTTGAAGCTCCCTCAGTACACAACTGGTTAAACCAATCACGAAGCGGCAACCGAATTACTTTTGGTCGCTATACAGGACAAACTCCGGTTTCTGGGGAAGAAAAAACAAGCAACTTGGACAGATTGCGGCGGGAATTGCGCGAGCGAGAACAAGAATGGCAACAAATACAGCAGATAAACGATCCCGATTTAATTAATTACTTCCCTCGCATCGATGGTGGTGAAATGTGGTCTCGCTGGGATATGCAGGACACACCACCAGATATTTTAATTACTAACTACTCAATGCTCAACATTATGATGATGCGGAGCATTGAAGATAATATATTTGATGCAACTCGTGATTGGTTGGCTGAACCAAACCATCCCGAACGGCAATTTTTTCTCATTATTGACGAGCTCCATGCTTATAGGGGAACACCTGGTACGGAAGTTGCTTATATTTTAAGATTATTGTTTTCCCGTCTTGGTTTGACACCAGACTCACCTAAACTGCGAATTTTAACCACCACCGCAAGTTTGGATGACTCCCCTCAAGGAAGACAGTTTTTGCGGGAATTTTTTGGACGGGATAACTTTGAATTTATTACCGGAACGCAGATACCTCCAAATCAAGGAGCGAGATTTTCGCTTTCATCCCACGCAAATGCTTTTGCTCAGTTTGCTCAATTAGTCCAATCCGATCCGCTTAACCCAATGACACCACCTGATGCAGCATCAAATGCTGTACGAAATGCAATGTCTGCGTTAGCAACACAACTAGGACAACCAGCCATATCAGGAATAACAGCAGAACAACACTTAGCAGAAGCTTTAGTAAGAATTGGTGCTTCAGATGCAATGCGAGATGCGTGTCAAGAAGTTGACCGTCAAGTTCAGCCTACGAATAATCCTACAGTTCGAGCCGCAAAAGTTAAAGACGCAAATAATCCAACAGATTTAGACCGTCAACTTTTCCCTAGTGCTGTAAGGAATAATTTTGTATCAGATGCAATGCGAGGATTGCTTTTAGGACTGGCAATGTCTCAAGGAGCTAATGGGCGATCGCCACAGCCAGTGCGAGGGCATTTATTCTTCCACAATTTACAAAACCTTTGGGCTTGTTGTAACCCTGATTGTAACGATCCAACAGTTGATCAAAACCTTAGACAAAATAATCAAAATCGCCCTACTATTGGAGCAATTCACGCTACCCATCGTCTTAGTTGTTCTTGTGGTTCTCGCGTTTTAGATTTCATTGTGTGTGAAGTCTGCGGAGAAGTTCTTGTGGGAGGCTACAGGGCAACTCGCCAGATAGGTAATACCAAAATAGAAATTATCACACCAGACCAACCCGATTTAGAAGGGATTCCGGATAAGGTTACACAGAATCAACGCCACGGTAATTATCGGGTATTTTGGCCCTTACCTTGGGATACACAACCTTGGGATACCCAACCTCAGAGTATAGAGTGGATTGTTGACAAGATAAAACGCAAGTGGGTTCGTGCCAAGCTCAACCGGGCTACAGGCGTACTAATACAAAATAGTAACGTACCTCAACCAGATGAAATACCAGGGTGGGTGTACCAAGTGGCGGGCAATCACCCAGAAGAACGAGCATTACCAACAAAATGCCCTCGGTGTGACGCTGACTACGGAAGAAGGGAAAAATTTCCTACTCCTCTTCGCTCCCATCGTACTGGCTTTCAGAAAGCTTGCCAGGTACTTGCTAGTGGTTTACTTCGAGAAATGCCAGCACCTCCAAACCCAACGCAACAAAGTCGCTCCTCTCGGAAGTTAATTATTTTCTCTGATAGTCGCCAAGATGCTGCTAAATTAGCTGCTGGAATGGAGCGAGATCACTATCGTGACATGGCTCGCTCAGTATTAATTCAATCTTTTAATGACTATTGGCAAGACCTTGTATCCTTTTTGCGGGTTACTTGTGCTGTAAATCCAGCGATTTTAAATCAATTACAGTCTTTAAATCCCGCTCTTCATGCTGTAGTTACTCAACCACAACACCCGGATGACGCGGTACGACGTAACCGATTTGCAACTGCTAACCAAACATTAGTAGCTGAAGCTTTTTCATGGGTAATGGGTTCACCTGCTATTAATCCACAGGCTCTAAATGAGTGGCTTGCTTTGCTTCAGCGCTATCGAGATCGTGTTCGTTTATTGGAATTGCGCCAAAAAGTCAGAGATACATTAATAGAGTATGGTATCTGTCCTGGAGGCTCAAGCCTTGATATTCTTTACTATACTATTGGGCAAGGACGCGGGCGACAGAGCCAACCTTGGTTTGATTGTTATAACTGGACAGCAAACCCTGTAACACAAGTTTTCCCGCTCACCAATGAGCAAAATCGTCACATTAGTGTTATGGAAGCAAGGCTTACTGAAGAATTAATGTATGCTCTTTTTCCTCATATTGCTAGGACATTAGAGGGTCTTGGACAGGGCTGGGTTAGCTATCAATCTGTGGGAAATCCTCAATCCGGAGTTGTCGAAGCTGTTGATGCAGTTATTAGAGAACTGGGGATTAGAAAACTACATAATTTTAGTAGTAATACTTTTTACGCTGGCTCAAATACTGATTTACCCGGTTTCGCTCAAAGATATATTCAGCGTACTGGCTTAAGTCCACAGGATGTACAGCAACAATTATTACAATCGCAAGTTGGAATTCCGAGTAATAATAGTCTGAATCTAACTCCCAATAATCTTTATTTAGTTCCACCACCACAAAGAGATAGTAATAATTCTCGTCCTGGATATCGCTGTAGTCGCTGTAATGCTTTTTATCTACATCAAGCAGCAGGAATTTGTCCAGTTTGTAATAGCGATCGCCGTTCTAGCGCGCCTGTTCAACCACTAATATCTAGCACAACAACTACAGATTTTGATTACTATACCTACCTTTCAGAAGAAGCAGGTCAGCCTTTCCGCATGAATGCTGCTGAGTTAACCGGGCAAACTGACCGAGGCGATCGCACTCAACGCCAACGGTGGTTTCAGGATATTTTCATCAATCAGGAAATTCCTCGCATTCAAGGAATTGACCTGTTGAGCGTCACAACCACAATGGAAGCAGGGGTTGATATTGGTTCGCTGTTAGCAGTAATGATGGCGAATATGCCTCCCCGTCGCTTCAATTATCAACAAAGGGTCGGACGAGCCGGAAGACGTTCTGCTGGTGTTTCCTTAGCGGTTACTTTTTGTCGAGGAAGAAGCCATGATGATTTCTACTTCCAACGTCTAGAAAGTATGACAGGCGACCCGCCACCACCGCCTTATGTTGATATGAGAAGTCAGGAAATTTTTCAGCGAGTTCTAGTTAAGGAGGTGCTGAGACAAGCATTTCCTATTGCAAGATTAAGCTTGCAAGCAAGTGGTGTTCCATTAACCACCAATGGCGCTGATAGTGTACACGGTGAATTTGGGACTATTAACGATTGGACTTATTACGAACCTGAGATAAGAAATTGGGTAAATGATACAGCGAACGAACCGATAATTTTACAAGTTCTTGATGCTTTAAGGGTTGAGACGTATTTACCCAATGCAGGTAATGCCCAGATGCTTGCTTATTTACGCAATAACCTCATCCCACTAATTAACAACGTTGTTAATGACCCCTCATACACCCAAAATAAGCTGAGTGAACGTTTGGCAAATGCCGGATTATTGCCTATGTTTGGTTTTCCTACACGAGTCCGCTTGCTTTACACAAGCTGGCCCTTTTCAGGTGAACCTTGGCCACCGGAAACAGGGGTGGTTGATCGGGATTTAGATATTGCCCTTAGCCAATTTGCGCCAAAGTCGCAAACCGTTAAAGATAAAGGGGTTCATAATGCTTGTGGTGTAGTTGAATTATATCCTCAAGGTCATAGGGTGACTTCTGCTGCGGGGTTAGTTCCTGCACTACCTAATGGAAATGAATCTTTAGGGCTATGTGGGAACTGTCAAGCAGTTGTATTTCCGCACACAGGATTAAATCAGCCCCCTCCCGGCGGTCAAGAACCTCAAAAAAGTCAATGTCCGGTTTGTAGCGCGAATGAACTGCGTTATATAGATGCACGAGAACCCAAAGGGTTCTTTACAGATTTAAATCCACAAGATTTTGATGGGCAATTTGAGTGGCAACCGCGTTCCACTCGACCTTCTTTGAGTGTAAGTGCTAATGTTCCCATACCCTCTAACATTGTAAATACTAACGCTGCCATTTCTGATTTTAATGAGAACATTATTTCTGTCAATGATAATGGTGGTGAAGGCGGATTTGATTTTTATGAAACCGTCAGTATTTATGGGCAGCATAAACCAGGAGCTTATGCCATTGAGACAAATGGCTCGGTGAGGACATCTGGTGCTTGTTACCGTATTGCCCTATTGTCGAAGCGTAAGACAGACATTTTATTAGTTAGTATCAATCAATGGCAAAATGGGGTTTTTGCTCCGCCAACAACAGTAGAAGGGCGTGCGGCTTGGTATTCCTTTGCTTTTTGGTTACGAGTAGCTGCTGGGGCGCTATTGGATATAGATCCGCAGGAGTTACAAGCCGGTTTTCGTTCAGTGCAGGATCAATCAGGAATGGTGATTGGTCAAACTTTCTTGTGCGATCGGCTAGAAAATGGTGCAGGATACTGTCGCTTTTTGGCACAGCCACAGCAATTTCAAAATCTTCTGGTTCAAGCTAACCCTGCTATTCAAAATAGCATTGCTTGGAAATGGCTAGCTCCAGGGCATGAGGGAGATTGTGATACATCATGTAATTTATGTTTACGGGACTACGGAAATCTGCCCTATCACGGAATTTTAGATTGGCGACTCGCTTTAGATATGGCACGGTTAGTATCTGATGCTTCAGCAATTATTGATTTGCATACTCCTTGGGGTAGTAATCCAAATCCTTGGTTGAGGTTAATTCAAGGAATTAACCCACCTATTCCGGCTTCATTTCAGCGTTTGGGTTATGGTTTGCCAACGCATTTTGCAACGCTAGTTGGATTTATTCACCAAAGACGTACAACAATCAGAATTTTACGCCATCCTTTATGGCAGGATGACCATCCTGAGTGGATTGCAGCTAGAACAGCAGCACTAACGCAGCATCCTAATTATGAAGTTTTGCCTGCCAACCCATTTATGGTTCTTCGGCGACCAGGGGATTATGTGTGAGATTTACTCACTATTTTTAGGGCTATAAATACTACTTACAGCAAATTGCATTCAAACGTGCCACAGATAGAAATATTAAAACCAATGCTGGACTTCGTTTTGCAGCTTAATCTTTGTAGCGAGTTTGATCAAAAACTGCTGTAGCCCTCTTCTGTCACTCTCCGAAAACAAATATCATTTGGGTGCGGCTCGTGTCATGATACTGTATTCTGATAAAGAGTAGAAACAAGAGTATTGTTATCAAAGGCTTTAAAGCAATAATCCCAAAAAAAGACAGACTCATGTTTCTCAACACAGAGTCAATTTTTGCAGGTGGTATATGGAAGCATCTACGATAACATCAGAATTTTTTGGGGAAGCACGGTCATTATTTGAAGAAATAGTCCAGTGGTTAGGCTCGTAGTTTCTGCCTACCGCAATGCGACTGTTTGAGTCACATTTGTGCTATTCCCACTTTTGATAATCAACTTAATCTCGTTGGCAAAGTCTAATCTCCAGATGTCCTTTTATGTACAAATTTTTTAAAATTTCCCACAAATCCTGATTTTCGTTCGTATGCTGTCGAATTTGACTAATGCTAATCGTGCTTTCTCCTATTTGGCTAATAGCATTTAAAATTTGTTTTTCTTCATCTTTGAGATTTTCGTCTTTGTGAAACTCAAGCTGTATAAATTTTTCATGCAAATCCGTTCCTCTCTGGAACAGAGATTTCAGTTCAATCATCCATGCTTCTAGTTTTTCTAAGTTATTTATCACTGCTGATAATTTGTTGATTTGGCTCACTAAATCTTCTTTTATAACCCTAATTTCACTAACTAAGTTTTTTACATCTTGTTGTCGTTCTTGGAACAAAAACAACAAAGTTGCTTCCAAATCTTTCCATTCCAATATCTTGTGACTGGAATGTTTTTTTAGTTTTTTCATACAAATTAGCCGCAAAGTATTGTATGAGCCTTCAAGGTCATCATCATCAAATCGACAAAGTTTTCTTAAGTCATTTTCTCCAAAATAAATCTGACCTAGTAAATCTTCGCATCGACTCAACAGATTATTAAACTTGTCTCGACGTAATTGTCTCTCACTATTAATTTCCTGCTCAATTTCTTCTAGAGGAGCCTTCAGTAGTTCATAGTCTTTAAAACCATCTATATTGTGGGTGTGGAAATGACTTACTACACGGTCTACAAAATCATCCTCATAACATTTGAGACGATTGGGATCATCATTTATAGTTTTTCTTAAAATCGCAGCACGCGCAACAATAATACGCCACTGTTCTAAACCAGCAACTAAAGGTAAAAGTCTTACTTTTGTATTTTCATAAGTTTTCAAACTTTGCTGGCATCGCTTTAACTGTTTTTGTAAAATCAGAATATCTCTCTCATTTACTTCAAGAGATTTTGATAGTTTTTGACAATCTTTTTCTAGCCGATAAATTGGTTTTTCTAATATTTTTCTGTATTCATCAAGGCATGGCTCTAAGCCACTGCTGTTAATTAATTGCTGATTGACTTTAGAGATATTTAAATCTTTAGTAAAATTTTCTATCTGAATTTTTATATTATTCAAATCTTGTTGTAAGGCATAACCTTTGGCACTACAAAAACCTTCAATTTTTTCCAAGCAGGCTAGTATAGTTCTCTGAACTTTATCTAAAGCTATCTCATCATCTGGTTTTGCATTAATGATAGCCTGAGTATCATCAATTCGTTGCTGAAGTTCATGTAAGATATTTTCATCAAATGCTTCAACTAAATTTAAAACCTGTTCTTTGAGTTCACCTAGTTGACCATTTAAATCAGCAGAATCTAATTCAGCTATAGCTTGACGAATAATACCCCTTTGTCGGTCACTTTCTATATAGCGCCTAAGTTCTAAGCACTCAATAGCTTCTTCAAACTCTTCTTGAAGATAACCGCACCGTTTAACTTCTTGCCAAAGTGCTTGATAGTCAATTTCTTGGATATTGACCTTTCCATAACCACTATCTTGTTGTATAAGTGTTCCTTTATTAGATAATACTTTTTGAATAAATGACTCCAAAAAACTTTCAGTAAATTTAAGATAAGAGTTTTCTTCTTTTTTCGCAGCTATTTTATAATCGCTAATTAGACCAGACTGCTTGAGGATTGATAAAAAACTGGGTAAACTGGAGCCGCTAGTTTCAAATAATTTTTCAAATTCCTCTTTGGGAATTTGATACAACTCTCGTCCACGGCGGACAGAATAAGAAACTTTGCCTAACGCTAGCTTATATTTTCGCAGTGTGGAACCAATACAGTTATAGAAAGATTTATAGCGTGGAAAAGCAACTCGACACTTTTGATAAAATACAGATTCTATTAATCTTGTCTCAGTACCCGTTAAATTTTCTAAACCTTGAACAACCCAAGTTTCCGCCTTAATTGCGGGGAATAATAGTTGTAGGGCATATTGATGGCATTCCCGACGATGCTGTTCTAACCTTGCTAGATCAGTTTTGCTTACCTCCGGATGTTCATTGAGCCAGTCTTGAATGTAGTCAGATAAATTGAGTAATGTACAAGCGGAACAATGCTCCGGAGCCATTACTCTACGAAGTAAGCCAAAAGCTGTGGGGTATTTACCTTCAAAGCTTCGACCTAGCTGTAAACGAAAATCTACGCTTCCAGTTCCGCGATCGCAGTTATGCTTTGGGAGTCATTGCTTGTCATACGGTCGTAGCTCAAGTAAAACCGCCAATCTAAGTGGATATCTTCTGGCGGTTTAAATTGCATTAACTCATCACCTTGACTGCTAACGCTGACAACAAGGGTTCTTTTCGGAAATAGGGTATTGTACCTTTCTGGCGCACCATTTAAAATATTGTAAAACCCATATCTTTCTTGCTTCCAATTCTTATAGCGCCACGTCCAATTAGCTTTTTGTCCGGGTCTTGAAGGTGGTAGCAAAATTCGTAAAGCCTCATCTCTAAAAATCTTAGTTGCCTTCGTCAGTTTGTGAGTGTCATCCCATTCTCCAAACCAACGCTGACGAAAACGATTGAGAATTTCGTCTAAAACTGTGATTGAAGTTTGATTTTCATTTAAAGAGACAAGAGCAAAGCGATCGCTACTTGGTTGTGTAATATGTTGCCCGTAAAGATTTCCATTTTCTGCTAATTTTTGAAGGCTTTCTAATAACCCAAATTCTTGGGCAATAGCCGATGAAACACCATCTGGAAAAATAGCGAGCAATTTAATTACTTCCCGTCCTTTTGGGAGATTTTGAACTGCTTGCAACTGCTCCAAGATGTTGATTGTATGAAGAATGCGGTGTTGCTCAGTACCATAGAGTTTAACCACTCCCGTGAGATAATCCTGAATCAAATCTAGGGGAGTGTAGGAACGCTTATTATCTTGGGCAAAATGTACCAAGCGTTTAAAAATTTCTATCACCGCACGCGGACCGTTGCAGAGGTCTTTACGATTACATAATTGCCCTAAACTGTCAATTGTTGCAGGGTGCGCGAGTTTTTCCCCACTTGATTTTGATTTCAGAAACTTTTGACACAGAAAATCCCAAAGCCGACCAGGAAATTCACTATTGTAAACATCAGTTAACCGCAGGGAAATTTTCTGCTCCCTCATCCGATGAATAATGTCACCAGCTTGTTCTTCGATCGCTGATTCAGTTGGATCGATTGGCATACTCAGGATTAAAGCCACTGGTGTATTACCCAAAGCTCGCATCCCTTTAACTAAATCACTTAAAATCTGTATTTGAGCGCTTGAACTTTCTTCTGTTCGTAGAAATTCTTGAGTTTCGTCAGCAAATATTGCTAACCCAGAAAACCCTGCTGAACGGATAATTGGAAGACTTTCCTGCCAGAAATTTAATACACTATCAGTAGTTATAGTTTCTGTTTTTAAATCTTGGACGATTTTTAGAACTTTTTCTTCGGAAAGCTTGTACTTAATCGCAATTTCAGATGCTTTGGCTTGTTGAGACTGGAAATTATGTTTCTGATAAAGTGTTTCAATTTGAGGAATAATTTCTGGTTGCGTCGAGAGCGCATACTTAATCCAGTTATAGCTAGCAACCATTAAATCTCCCAGTTCCTTAAACTTAAAAGGAGGAACGGCAACAATTTTTTGTTGTTGACAAAAGTGCCATAGGTAAACCAACGTTGCTGTTTTTCCATAGCCAAAACCAGCACTTAAATAACCATTGACTGGTTTTCCTTTTTTGATTTCACCAACCAGACGCTCACCCAGATGTTTTACCTGTTCGATAGGATTATAAGAAAAAGCGTAAATTTCGTAACCACTGGCTACAGCTTCAGGATTTTGTGCGATCTGAGATGGGCTGACAGTATCAACAATTGCCTTAATTGAATCCAGTTGTTCTAGTAGCCTTTTCATAGACACTTTTTGGTATAACCAGTTATGGCTGGGAGATTAGGAAGTACGTGAGCGTGAAAATTTGCGCTTTCAAATGATACATTAATCACAAACACGATGTGACTAAGCATGAAATATTTTTTACTGATATTCAGGCTACGTAGAAACTTGTGTACGATAATTACTAACAAGTCTTTTCTCGCTCCTAAGACAGCAATTGCGTCCATTCTGGGGATTGAGTCAACATTACCCACTGTCCATAACCTCCTTCGTAACCCCAGTCAAATAAACCACCTTGGTCATAATCGTAAGCACGCTTGGCATTATCCAAGGTATTATCCAATCCACTTGGGTCTAATAACAACATCTGACATAAACGCTCGTTGACTTCTTCACGCAAAAATATCTTCACCCCATAGCTTCTTTGTTCTTCTTTGTAAATCATGTCTAATGCTTTGACTAATAGGGGTGCAGTGCAGAAGTAGCGGCGGCTAAATTTCTCAGATTGATCTTCAAATAGCAGTACAGTTGGTAACAATGAACGTAACCAATTTAAGACACCTGCAACACTGCTTTCACTAAATGCTATTTCACTCTTCTGTAATTCAAACTTCCCGGAGGCTCTTTCAATAACTTCTGCAACTATAGACTTTTTTTCGGCAGACGATAGCACAACTTCTTTTCGCAACCAAAGTTGCTGCACAATAGTAGCGTAAGCCCAGGAAAACCTTCTATCAGGTTCTTCTAAGTGCAGATGATAAATTAATAGATGCAAAAAATCAGCCAGCAAATCAGGGTTTGAGTCCTGTATTTCAGCAGCAGTTGTTCCTATATGTGTTAATCTTACTGGATTATTTTTATCAAGAATACCAAGATTCCTAAGAAACGGAAAAACGTTTTTTTGTAAAACAGAAGCACCCAGTTGACAAGTAGCAGCTAATTGTTCAATATCTGTATTTCGATTGTAAAAAAAGTCTAGAATAGCTGCTACTCTTTCTAAATTAGTATTTTGCTGTATATGTAGAGTTAATTTTGACATTGAGCGCGTTCCAATGTATCTAACCAAGCAGTCAAATTATGCATTATTCTGTGATTCCTGCTAGTTCTTAAGTGTTCGATATTCTGGCAAAAATAGCAGGAATGCTGAGTATCTTTTTTAAGCTTTTCAAAACCTTCTTTTGTAGTTTCAATCCCACGCCTTTGGGTAATCTGAATTTGAGATGTGTTGGGAAAAAATATGCTACCGAAACCTCCAGCCTTCCACCAAGTTGTACTATCTAAAGTGTGGGGAACTAAATTATTCTGACGAAGACGATTAAAACTATTTGGGCCACCAATGCCAAAACAGTGAACACTCATTCCGTATTCTTTAGCAATATTTATAACTGTATCAAATAACGCCAAACTAGATTGAGAAAGCATATTGACACTACCATTCGGACCAGATGTTCCCCAAGAACCGAAACCAATCCTAGTAATACCTATTTTCGCGTAAATTTCGATGCATCGGTTGATTTGGTTAACATTGCGACCATGTACAGGTGCAATCGCACGCTCTTGTACGTAATTAGACATTTTGCCGTAAAATGCCTCACAATGGTAAAGAGTTTCACGGACTTTGTACTCTACAGTCTCATTGGAATCTGTGGTTAAAGGTACGATATCAGGTAATACATACCCATCTGCCCACTGGTTTTCTCTATAAAATTTATCTAAAAAGGTAAGAAGTTCATCATAAGTTCGTTTACCTTGCTGCACTTGATAAGCACCACAATCCAACCAAACACTTTTAATGTTTTCTAGTCCTTTTTCTTGCTGTAAAAATTTGGTAGTAGATGGGGGGCAAGCGATGGGTGAATAAATAACGTAAGCAAAAGGATTACGTTCCAAATCACCACCTAATTTCCATAACTCAAAAAGGCGCTGTAATTCGGAACCGCCAGCACTAAAAGATGCAACAAATTGAGAACTTAATGGTGTTGCAGACACTAACTTTTTGTGCCACACAACTAAACTGCGTTTTACTCCTGCTTCAAGATTGACTCGACTAAAGCCGATTCGACAATAAAAGCCATTCGCTTCCAAATCTAATGGACATTTGAGGCGTAAAGTTTTTATACCAGATTTTCCACTATATTCTTCCCATGCTCTAATTAGTTTAAGACCTACTCCTTGTCGGCGATGAGATGGAGAAACACAAAGATGATATAAAGTGGATATTCTGTCACGCCTGTGATGAAAATGCAAGAAACCATGAGACGTACATAAAATTTCTTTATGAGCTATTGCCTCTGCCAAAGTAGCTGTGTTAACAAAACCTATCTCATGCCGATGGGCATCTGCAAGAGCCTTGACAAAGGGTAAGTCTTTTTCTGTTGCAAATGTTACTGTAGTTTCCAAGGATTTAATTTGCACGTACTCCACCCAAAAATCTTTTTTTACTCCACATACCAATGAGGCTTTTATAACTTAACATCTTTGCCTGTTTCGTGGAAACACGATTTCTTAAAAGTAGGTTGCACTACGCTAACACATCATTCCAAATTAGCTCGGAATTACAGTTTATTAAATTTGCGTTTCTTACTGTCAATTAACTGACCTACAACCCAATTAGCCATTAACAATATTAGGCACCAGACAATAGTTTTTCAATATCACCTAACAATTTTTCCACCTTTCTCAGCTTTTTGGCATCGTCCCACACCTTAGCTTGCTTAAGTTGCTTGCCAATATCTGTATACCTTTGACTTAAGACTTTTTCAGGTGGTACATGAAGCGTATCATTGGCTTGAAACTGCTGGATTAACTCTTTAATTTGAGTTAATGAGAGATTTTTACTAACAGATTTTTCGAGCAACTCCGCACGTTGTTCTTCATCTTTCACTCGTGCGATCGCAACAGCCTTTGTATATTCCAATTTCCCTTGCCGCAATACGGACAGCACATCTTCGGGTAACTTGAGCAACGGTAGGCGAGAGTTAACGAAGGATTCCCAGGTTATTGTACCCAAAATATCGAAAACTCCTTGTATAGCAAGGGTTTCGTTTTTACCCAAAACGTTTTGGGTAATTTTCCCTTTTCGCCTCGTTTTGCATTCGATAAAGCAGCGAAACCACGTCATCGATCGGCTTTTTGTAGCTGTATGCCCAAAAGTTCGAGAATGCCTTCGGTTTCCTCTAAAGGGTTAAGGTCTTGGCGCTGGAGGTTTTCGACAAGGCGTACTTGTTGAGTGGTAGTGTCGTCCATCTCTTTGACGACTACAGGCACTTCCACAAGTCCCGCAAGCTCGGATGCTCTAAGGCGACGTTCCCCAGCGATAAGTTCGTAGTTTCCATTACTGAGGGGACGCACGAGCAAAGGTTCGAGAACGCCGAATTGTTTAATTGATTGCGATAATTCTTCGAGCTTTTTGGGGTCGAAATAACGCCGGGGCTGGGAAGATGGTAATTGAATTTTGGCGATGGGCAAAGTTTCGCCCTCACCGATACCCGTAGATTTGTCTTCGACTACTGAGTTTAATTGGGTTGGTGTTAATGCTTCGCTTGCTGTGGTGGCAGTTTGTGCGCCAAACAATAGAGTGACGGGTTTTTTAATCTCAGCGTAAGGCTCATCTTTTTTACTGGTTTTATGGGTTCGGCTGCTCGGATTAGTTGGAGTGGTTTTATTATTGGATTTGGTTGTACTAGCTCGGTTCGCTTGACTATTTGAACTCGCTGTATCGGTGCGATCAACTTGATTATTTGAACTAGCTATATTATTTTGACTAGCTTCACTATTTGAATTATCTGTATTAGCTTTTTCAGTTGCAGGTTTCTTCATAATTTTTCTAGTTGAAGAGCAATTTTTTTGAGAATAGCAACGGCAGAATGACTTTTATCTAATAATGCTAGCGGTATTCGTCGCTCACTCGCATCAGCAAACGCGATACTTTTGGGAACGGGAGGAAACACGGTAGCAAGGGGTGATAATTGTTCCTGTACAGCTTTAACCGTGCGCGACTCCTGCGCCGTGCGTCCATCGTACATCGTCGGAACAAAACCTGCAAACTGGAGATTTGAATTCGTATGCGATCGCACTTGGGCAACGGTATTTAATAAAAGCTCAGTTCCCTTAAAGGATTTAAATTGACACTGGATGGGGACAAGGATATGGGTTGCCGCAGTCAGGCTGATAATGCTGAGTAACCCTAGCGATGGCGGACAATCAATCAAAATAAAATCGTAGTCATCAAGTACGGGTGCGAGTGCATTTTTTAGGCGATATTCGCGGGACATTGCACCACTCAGTTGCATCTCAGCAGCAGCTAAATTTATATCGGCAGGGACGAGGGATAAACCGTTGATGGATTCGGGATAGATGGGAAGTGGTTTGTTGTTGACTATTGCATCGTAGATAGTTGTCTCTAACTCGTCCGGTTCTAGCCCCATAAACATTGTTAAAGATGCCTGCGGGTCCATATCCACAAGCAAGACGCGAGTGTTCTTTTTTTGGGACAGATGGTAGCCGAGGTTTTGGGTCAGGGTTGTTTTGGCAACGCCACCACTTTGGTTAAATAAGGCAATGATGCGGGTTTGGCTCACGATTTTTATGATTTACTTCGCTATTAAATCCTAGAGGATGGGGTTATTTTAGCGAAGGGAGTGATTTTATACAATTATTCAATAGCTGGAAAAAAGTTTGTGCTTTACTGGACTTCAATTGGTACAGGTTTCTCCCAGGTGGACAGGATGTTGAAAATAGGTCATCAAGTCTTTAGCGTAAGTTTCTGTACGGATGGTTATTTCACCCCTAACACCAAAATAGCGCTCAAGTGCCATATAGAAGATATCAAGTTGTCATCAGTAAAGGATTAAAGTGCGAACTCAACCAAAGTTGGTTACTTTACTGAAGCCTGGAATCCCCCCCCCAATAATAAGTTTCTCCAGAACGAATCGCACTTACAAACATCCTGGCTCAATGCCCTATTAACTAAAACGTCTCTTAAAACGTGGATCAATTCGGTGCTTTTTCTTGTTATTGCAACGACGACAGAGTGTTTGTAAGTTACTCAAGTCATTTGAACCGCCAAGTGCTATTGGAATAATGTGATCGACGTTCAACTTAGCCTCTGAAAAAATACAGTGGCAACTTTGACATTGATGTCGATCCCGCTTAAAGACAAACACCCTTACTTCTCTGGGGATAGAAATTCTACGAGTTCTCTTCCGCAAAATACCCATATTTTAAAGCTTACTGATAAAAATTATTGGCTCTTCCGTATGTATTATGCTAAACTTGCAACGATAATTCAGAATTTTCCTTTAATAACAAAGCTTTTGAGCAGTTTGGCTCCTTGATTTTATTCCAAAGGCTCAAAATCCAAGTTTAAAAGCTATCTTTCTTACCCAGCAAGAAATTTGAGCTATTTTATAACCGTTTTTAGCATAACAAGTAATGAAGAACCAAATTATTTAGATGCTTTGGGATTAAATCCACCTGCTTTATTTATCCTTTTCTTCTCTACCTTTTGTTGCAGATTAACATCTTGAACTGACTCCGATTTCATAATAATAGATGTATTGCCATCTACACTTTTTTCTATCGGGTCTGTAGAAGAATGTTCATCTACAGATTTCCCCTGCAAGAATTTACCATTTTCAGGCAATTCTTCTTTGGTTTGGTTGAATTCTTCAATAACTTCGAGTAGCAACATTTTATCTCCTGAACTTTCATCTTTTAAACAAGAATTTATCGATTTTATTAGCTCGTTATATCTCTTGATTTTCTTTGATAATTCTTGTACATTATCGTTTCTTTCTTTGACTTTTTTGTCTGCCTCTTTTTCTATCTCTCGTTTCAAATGATTGCGAGCAAGTTCATCCTGACGGATAATTTCTTGATACTTTTTATCCGCTAGTTTCTGTAGATTAGCGTTTAAAATACTATTAAAAGTATGATAAAATGTTTCTTGAATTGTTTTTTCAACTTTATTTTGAAAGTCCAGTTGTAAAAGTTGACGAACAACGGGCTGCACACTTTCTATACTTTCCTTTGTATAATCTTTAAATGTTTGTTGTAATACCTCACGAAATTGATAAATTCCAACTTTCTTATTAATCTCTAATAAGTTAGGAGAGGTAGCAAGTTCATCTTCATTCTCTACATATTCTTCATCTTCATCTTCATCTTCATCTTCCTCATCTTCATCTTCTAGAACTTCAGAATTAGATTCATGACTATTGGGAAAGTTTTTACTATACGAATCAGTGTAAAATTCTGGGTCTTCACGTAAATAATACTCACACTCTTGATGAGCATATTCCTTAAGTATTTTTGTAATTTCACACTTCATTTTGTTTAAGCTTTCAGCAATCTCAACATCATTACCCAGAAGACGCTTAAGCTTTTTGTAATAATCACGTTTATAAACTTGATTAATTAAACGTTCAAAGAAACTGGCTACTAAATTTTCACATTCCTGAGCTAAAACATCTTCAAGTTGACTTGTAAGATAATAAAATGCTTCACCCAAAACACTAAGTAAAGGAACCGTAATATATTGCCTATGAATTCTCCTTGCAGACTCATAAGCATCCCATAAAAAGAAACCATTTAAAAGCTCTTCTAGTTTACTTAGCATTTTTGATTTGAGAATATCAAAGTCTTTTTTAAAAATTTGATTACCTTCTGAAACCTTTAAAGCCTCCTTGAACATATCCTCCTTAAAGCTATCTGCTATATTTTGTAAATCGGTTTTAAGACTTGCAAATTTTTGAGCTTTAATAGCTTCAGGTTTGCTGGGTTGTCTGGATAAATCATGAGAAAATTTTTCGTAATGTTCTTTTAGATGACGGCAAATAACACTCAGGTCATCAGTCAAATATTCAAAAAGCTCTCGATGCTTTTCCTCGATGAAGTACGAAGTTATACATTCTCTAAACTCTTTTACACCACTATCATCTATTAATTGATCGATCAGAGATTCACCATACATTTCTAAAATGTTTAAATATGTTTCATCAGCCTCTTTGCGGTTATTTGTAACAATTTCAAATTCCGTGTTCCTCAGTTTATCAGAAGCGCAATAGCTGTTAAAATCATAAACAAACTGGTGTGTAATTGGTTTATCATTGTTATTTTTTAAAATAGTATCTAGACCAAATCTATTTTCCTTACTCGTATGCTTAATCTGACTACCATAGAATCCAAGGAGAGCGCTAGTTTTATAAACTCTTTTTCTATTTTCCTCCTCTGCAAACTCAGAATTCATTAGCTCAGATAATCTTGTTGCTAATTCACGTTTGTACCAAGTTTCATCAATTCGATTAAAGACAAAGAAAACTCGATCCCGAATACCAGGGTTTTTTCTTATCTTCTCTAAAAGTTGTGTTTCTTCAGTTGTTATCTCTCCTTCAGAAGCGATTTTGAGAACACAAATAACAGCAGATGTTTCTGAATCTTCAATTTTGTTATATGTTAATTGTGCATCCTTCTCTACTGGAGCATCAATTCCAGGGAGATCGACAATAACATTGCCACGTTGTAAAAGGTGGTGGTTAAAAAAATAATTGATACGCTTTAGTACAGCGCTGTTGCTGCCACGACGAGCATATGTAGCCGCTTCATTAAAAACAAGCTTTAGATCGTTCATTGAACGTACAGCATTCTTATCAGGATAAATCCATTCTTTATTATCTTTAAAACCCTCTAATAGAAGTTTTAATGCATCTGCTTTTTTTGCTATATCAGACTTTCTGGCACCACCTTCTGTACTAATAATTTTCTGACATTCATTACGAAGCTTTTCCAGATAATTAGGATTGTCAAAATCTGGTTGTGTATAGTCCCAGTCCTCTCCCATTAAATCTTGTAATCCTATTAGTAAAGAGTTGACTTCTTCCCTTATCTCAGTTATAGTAAGAAAAGTTAGTTCTATCCTTTGTTGTTCAGGTTCTGCGTACTCGATATAACACTCTGTACCAGTTGCATGTCCTTCAGAGCTATATAAAAGCTCACGCTCTAAAAGAGCATTTATCAGCATTGATTTACCTGCACTGAATGCCCCAGCAAAAACAATCTCAAATCTCGGAGAAGTGGCTTTTTTCAAAGATAAAAAAGTTTTTGCATATACGTCATTAGGCAATTGCAAGGAAGATTCTCCTCGAGCAAGCTTAATTAATTCATCTACGTGAATATTAAGAGTATTTTTTTGCTTAGTCATATTGTTATCAACTTTCAAAAACAAATTAAAAAATAATTCCTATAAGTAAACACATTAATATTTATTATGCTTTTTGCTTACTTGTACAGGAAGACTATTTTTCTTATGGTTCCCTAATTGTTGACTAATAACTCAGCACACTTAAATCAAATTTGCGATCTGCTTTCGGGGCTTGAGTAACAGGCGAACCGAAAACCGGGATAAGCTTTGCTCCCTGCCCTACTTCTATTCCTTCTTCAACAATCCAGCCAGCATTTCCGACACCTGCCACTGGTCCTTACGCCTGTTGTCATCATAAATCATCAAAGTTCTAATATCCGCATGGCGACTCACCTTCCGCGCCTTCCGAATATTGCCATCAGTCTCATCAAGTATCGTCGTAATCGCACTATGCCTCACCCGATGGGGACTCATCGTCTTCTTAATCCCCGCTTTCTCAAAAGCAGCACGCACAATCTTATAAATTCCATCCCCCGTCAACCGATGCCCCTCGTGGCGGAAATCCAACGCCGTAAACATCGGCGCATCATCCTTCATATCTCCCCGTGCAATCAACCACTGCGCTATCGCCCGTCCACTCTCCGCACTCAACTCAATAAACTCATCATTCGTAC
>JAAUPE010000070.1 GCA_012034595.1 Calothrix sp. CSU_2_0
AATGGATGTTTAAAAGTGTTGCTAAGTCTCACGGATGGCAAGAAATTCAAAATCAACAAGCTGTTAATAGTTAATGGGGATTGGGCATTGGGGATTGGGGATTGGGCATTGGGGATTGGGCATTGGGGATTGGGCAGTGGGTATTGGGCATTGGGTATTGGCAAAGGACAAACGGATATACAAATATTAACCACTAACTACTAACCACTAACCACTAACCAAATCTATATTGCTGTGGCTATACTGGACATATTCGCTGCCTGACATGTGTCAAATTTATCTCTCAAATTATCTCTAGTCTTGGCGGTTTGCGAGTGAGGTAAGAACTTACAAGGTGTGCAGGTGGGACATTCTTTTTTACTTGAACCCGGACGTTGGGCTTTGCAAGGTAACTGGTTAGAACGGAATATGATGCCAATCAATGTCAAAGGTATGACATTGGTGGCTTGGCATCGCGATAACTGGTTTACGATGGCTACTAAACTTATATTTCCAGGAAGCGATCGCCCAGAAATTTCTTTACAATACAAAGGTCGTCTTGATGACGGTGAACGCCATTACTCATTTTTACTACAGCATAGCCAGCTAGGACAAATCGAAGGTGAAGGCTGGATCGGTCCAGAAACCATTGTCCAACGATACTGGGTAATTAGTGCCAAGGATATTTCGACCGCTGAAAATCGCCAGCGTCGTAGTGGTTTTGAAACTTTATACCGCGTTGATAATAATACATATCTTTTGACTAACGGCATTCTTGCTGGTCATTTTCTCGACCGTACTATGGAAGCAAAGCTAGAACGTCAAATTACCCAATCCTAGTTTAGATTTTGGATTTTGGATTTTGGATTTTGGATTTTGGATGTGTAGAGACGCGATATATTGCGTCTGAAAATTTGGGATTTTTAATTACCATGTCGGTAGCTTTTCTGCAAACTGAATATGTGATTGTACTGAACTTACTCCTGTAGTTTCATCTCTTTGTCAATTAATGCTGCTTCTGCTATTTAATGTGGGAATAATAAATTCAGAAGTCATTTTTCTTCATATATTACATTTTCGGATACTTCCTAATTTATGCGGCAATGCGTCCAAGATTGTGATATCGCAATCTGCACAGGCAATATTGTCTACTCGCAGTCTAACCGCAGGATAATCCAAAATCCGTTTTAAAAAATTTGTGCAGAAGAGAAATCTTCCTTGCAACTTTTAGCAAAATTTAAAATCTCGTTCATGATTGGAGTCAAAGTTTTTATGTCGGACCCCAACATTGGTCGCTTACTCGGCAAACGCTACCAGCTTCAGGAATTAATTGGCACTGGAGCAATGGGACGAGTTTATCGTGCAAAAGACATCTTGTTGGGAGGCGTACCCGTTGCGGTAAAGTTTCTCTCAATGTCGATTCAAAACAAAAAAATGCGTTTGCAGGAACGCTTTGAACGGGAAGCCAAAACCTGTGCTTTGCTGGGACAAAAAAGCATTCAAATTGTTCGAGTTATGGATTATGGCGTAGATGAACACAATGTTCCCTACTATGTAATGGAATATTTGGATGGTAAAAGTTTAAGTTATGTAATTCGCAAGCAAAGTATGACTTTACAGCGATTTTTAAGCATGACACGGCAAATTTGTTTGGGGTTGCAATGCGCTCATGATGGTATTCCTGTTGATGGACTGTTGTGTCCAATCATTCACCGGGATATTAAACCCAGCAACATGCTAGTTATTGTCGATCCAACTTTTGGCGAATTAGTGAAAATTCTCGATTTTGGGATTGCAAAATTACTCCAGTCCAATACACACCAAACAAATTACTATTTAGGGACTTTAGCTTACTCTTCCCCCGAACAAATGGAAGGTAAAGAACTCGATAACCGTTCGGATATCTATAGTTTGGGTGTGATGATGTTTGAGATGCTGACGGGGAAGTTACCTTTAGTCGCTCCTACCCATTCCTTTGGTGCGTGGTACAAAGTTCATCATTTCCAAGAACCACGTCCATTTACGGAAATCGACTCCAACATGAATATTCCCCAAGTTGTAGAAGATTTAGTTATGGGTTGCCTCGCCAAAAAAGCAAGCGATCGCCCACAAAGCATCAACGACATTTTACAGACTATCGCATCCGCAGAAAGTAGTACTGACTCGTATAACAAAACCACTAATACACAAACAACCGAAACCCCATCGGATGCACCAACTGTTTTAGCACTACAAGAAGACAAAACCCCATCCAGCCTTTCCCTTAGCTCTTCTTCTGAAGATATTATTAAACAAGCCTCATGGCCCAAAAGTAAACCAATCGCTGATATTGTTTTTCCCCAACCAATCCGCGTTCGTGACGATTTTTCTCCAGCCCTGTGGATGATGCTTCCGCAACTAGAAATTCAAAAACGCTCGGTTTGTACCCGTTATAACCAATTTTTATTTATCACCGCTCCCCATCCAATGTTGATGTGGATTACAGTTATTTACAATCGTCGATTTGGGGCTAAATGGTTGCCCTACTACCTCGACCTCAAAACCAGCTTTGGTCAAGAAATTACGCGACTACTAGGCAAAACTGGCTACTACCGCTTGTTATTTTTTGCCCGCGAACAACCGACTAGCCCTAGCCACGTTCTCACTTCTACTATTGCCTCTGCTCAATGCCGTCGCTTACTCGAATGGGTTGATATCAGCAATACCTTACCTTCCTCGGCTCAACCCCAAATCAGTAAAAACTATCTCAAAACCGAGTATGAAAAAATTAAACCCCAAGTCCTAGCAAAACTTGCCGCAATCAATACAGACTCTCCCTTTGACCTATCTGCATGAAGATATTCACAATTTTTCAGGCAATTTTTGATTCAGATATTACATAATATTAAAAATTCAATCGATGCGGTTGTAAAAAAACTCTATAAGAAATATATATATAAGGGTAACTAGATTAGTAGTCTTGGCTGCAAAGCTTGTTTGCTTCTCATGTTTAGGAAATTTTGACTTAAAGCAGCATAATGCTGTGCTTTTGTCAAGTTTTTGTAACTTTCGTGCCCAAATTAATATTGCGATCGCATTGAATATTATGCTTAGTTAATTTAGCTAGCTGTAAATAAAACTGTAAATCAGGACGGCAAAACTAGGTTACTAGTGATTGAGATAATAATTGGGTTAAATAAGTACAGCACATGCAGTAAATAGATTAAATCGAACTTGGATTTAATTATAAAACCTGTACTCATATATTTTTAGTTGACGCCCCGGCATCCCCAGCTCCTTTCCATCCTGGAACTAAGCAAGAGAAGGAGGTCGCCGACCATGTGCGACACTGGACGGAATACGAAGTCTATGCCAAGGTAGTACCGGAATCTAAGCCCCATTGGTGCTTAAGCAGTTCTTTGTAGGTTGCCTCTCTAACAACCATCTGTTCGTAAAGCTTGACCAAAAAATCTTTGGCTTGATCGTGACTCATGCCTTGGACTTGGCTAGCAAAAGAATGAACACTGAACTGTTGCTCTAATGACAATTCGATTGGATTATTCATGGTAATTGATTCCAAATAAAGATAAATTGGACAAAAAACCGGACGAGAGAGAAAGGAGAGACTCCAGGGGCTAGAGAAAGTTTTTAGGACTTTTTGCAACCTCTGTATTAAGAAAGATAACAATAGTTTGACGGAATGCCCACTTCTTTGGACATGTATTTTGTAATTCTTTCTGTTATGAGTAAACCCTTTGATATAAACCTCAAGTCAACTTTAGACTTATTGGTTCTGAAAACACTTTCAAATCAAGGTTTTACGCTTCAATAGCTTAGATGGTGGAACTGCTTTTACCTCCCTTGGATACTAGATATAAAAAACAAGAAAAACGATGGTAAGTGTGTATTCTATTCGTATTAGCGCAAAAAGTGCAAGATGTCAATTTAACTAAAGTGTAAATAAAGCGTAAAATTAACCTCCGAATCATAGTTCTGTTCGGAGGTTAACGTATTTGTATCAATTTGCCTCAATTAAAAATGCTCGGAATGAACAAAATAAAGATTAGGGCATGGGGCATGGGGCATGGGATAAAAGAAAATAAACAAAAAACAATCCTTATTATCCAATAGACATCTCCGAAAAGTAATTACACTTGCCTAAAAACTTTGTAGAGAAGTAGTATTACTAAGCCTACTGGCTACTAAGTCTCTACATCTTTTCCGAAGATATTTAATCCTGCCAATGACCGCACTTCTTCCTTTAAGTTAGGAAGCAATGCCCAATGCCCAATGCCCAATTCCCAAAATTAATTATCGATCGCAACCAATACGACAGTAATATTATCGTGTCCACCGTGTTCCTTAGCATCTTCTATTAATGCAATGGAAGCTTTATCGAGCATCGAAGCATCTTGCATGTGGATGGCGATTTTCTCGTCTACCAACTCTTCCGTTAAACCGTCACTGCATAATAGTAAGCGATCGCCTTCTTGGATATTAAGGGGCTGAACCTCGATATGTTGTAAATCTTCCCTTCCTAAGCAGCGAGAAAGCACATGTCGAAAGGGATGAATGCGAGCTTCATCCGGTGAAATATCGCCGACTTTAAGGGCACGTGCAACCCAAGTATGGTCTTCGGTGATTTGTTCGAGTTGGGAATCGCGCCAACGATACAAACGAGAATCGCCCACATGGGCACAGAAAGGAGAATCTTCGCGAAACACTACCACTACAGCAGTAGTCCCCATATCTGAGCGTTCGGGATGGCTCTGCTGGTCGAGAATAATCGCCTCATTCGCTTTTAAAAGAGCTTCTTCAAGTAACTTCTGCGAGGGTATCGTCGAATCCCAATTTGTACCTAAATACGCTTGAATTTCTTGGGTAGCAATTCGACTAGCTTCTTCGCCCCCCGCGTGACCACCCATGCCATCAGCAACAATAAAAAATCTACCTTCAGGGTCTGTATAAAAAGCATCCTGATTATTAAAACGAATAAGTCCAGGGTCACTAGCACCAATAAATTTTATTTTCATAAATGTCTAATTTTCTACCAGTATTTATTAATACGTTCTGTCATAACGGTCGAGACGTAAAAGTAGTCTAATCATCAGCCACGATAGTAGCGCAGCGATTAAAGCTACAAATACTGCCAACCATATATAATCTTTAACCAATAAAATCGATGCAGAAAGAGTAAAACTACCGATCATCACCGCGTAAGTGGTGGTTAGTTGAATGTTACTCTGTCTTCGTAATAAACGCTCAGTTTCGATCGCACGTACACGCATTCGGATATCACCACGTTCGAGTTTTTCGAGGGTATCTTCGAGTCTGCGCGGTAGTCCTAGCGCGGTAGAACTAACTTGAACAGCTTGACGACTGAGTTCGTTTAGCAAGCTATTCCCCTCAGAACCATTCATATTCGTCATAAGCTGCATTGCATAAGGTTTGGCGACTTCCATAAAATTGAACTCAGGGTCTAATCCTTTACCGACACCTTCGAGCGTTGAGAAAGCACGCATCACGAAGGTGAAAGTTGCGGGAAACCTAAATGGCTGATTATAAGCGATTTCATACAAGTCGTCACTAATTGCGGCAACGGACTGATTTTCAAACGGCTTATCCATGAAATGATCGAGCATATACTGAACAGAGCGTCGCACTGGTCCCATATCCTCGGTGGGAGATATTGCTCCTAAATTAACCAGCGATTCGACAACGCGATCGCCATCTTTGGAAGCAATCCCAAATAGGGTTTCCATTAAACCTTCACGAACGTTCGACTTAATCCGCCCCATCATACCAAAATCATAAAAAATTAAGGCACCATCGGGGCTAACGGCAAGATTGCCGGGGTGGGGATCGGCATGGAAAAATCCATTATCTAAAAGCTGGAGTAGGTAAGCTTGGGCACCTTGACGTGCCAGTAATTTCCGGTCTAAGCCTGCTGCTTCCAGTGCTTCATATTGGCTAATTTTAATACCAGGGGCATATTCTAAAGCCAGTACCCGCGAAGAAGTGTAACGCCAATAAACGCGAGGAACTTTGACCCAATCATAGCCACGGAAATTACGTCGGAAAGCGTCTGCATTGCGCCCTTCACTGAGATAATCGATTTCTTCCCAGAGAATTTTGCAGCATTCCTCATAAATACCCATCCAATCCCGTCCTTTGCCCCATTTTGGATGGCTTTGGAAGTAGCGGGAGATACCTTTGAGGATTTGTAAATCGATTTCAAATAATTTTTTTAAACCAGGACGTTGTACTTTAATTACAACTGCTTCCCCAGAGTGTAAAACAGCTTTGTGAACTTGTCCCAAACTGGCAGCAGCTAAAGGTATGGGTTCAAAGCTGTGGAACAATTCAGGAATCTTTTTACCCAATTCCTTCTCTATAATTGTTTCGACTTGTGTGTAACTAAAAGCAGGAACCCGATCTTGTAGTTTGGATAATTCCTCAACATACTCAATCGGGAAAATGTCGGCACGAGTCGAGAACAATTGTCCAACCTTGATAAAAGTTGGTCCCAAATCTAGTAAGGTGTTGCGAATCCAGATAGCCAGCATTTTTCGTCGTGCAGCTTGCTTTGCGTCTGTAACTCCCCCTGGATAACTCCAGGATTTGTTATACAGCCACAATCTGTACATCAAAATCAGCACAAACGACCAAATATCAATAAAACGCCGCTTACTAGAATAGCTTTCGCGGTTCCAACGGTATGCCTTATCTGAATAACCCTTTTCCATATGCTTTGCGTACCGTTGATTTTTTAAATAAGTCAATCAATTTTGGATTTTGGATTTTGGATTTTGGATTGACCAGAAAAAGGTCACTTTAAATTTTTATTTGTTAATGCTTAATGGTTATTGGTTAATTGGTAATCGATAATGGTTAATTTGGGAATGATTAATTTGGTAATCGGTAATGGTTAGTTGTCCCATTTGATTTGTAGGTATGTTAATTACCAATCACCCAATGCCCAATGCCCAATCCCCAATACCCAATCCCCATTCCCTAATTAACCAGCATTAGTGGGATAACCTCGTATTTCTTTTCTGAGGTCAGCAATTTCCGCACGTAAATCATCAATAGTTGCTTGGGTATCAACTGCTTCAGAACCACTTGTCCCGACATCAGCAACACCAACACCAGCACCTGCGGATTCAGATGCTCGGTTTGCTCGCTCGATTACTTCATCTGTAAACTGACGCATCTGCTCCCGTGCTTCCGCATCAAATTTACCAAGTTCGCTCAAAGCGTCTGTGACAGTGTGTTCTAGACGTTCGCTTAAGACTTCAGCTACGGCTCTACCGACGAAAAATGCTTGTACAAGGGGGCTAGTCATAATAATTTACAAATACTTGTCCGCTAGAAAATTATAACTTGCCGTTCAGCTTTGGTGGGTCTATCCAGCTATATTGTATTTTGCAGATGCACTTGAGCAAAAGACATAAATTTCCCAAAATTTTAGCGCAAGGATAAATAAGGGCAAATAAATAAAAATAAAATAAATGAGGGCAAACAGCCGTTTGCCCCTACAAGAGGAATCTTGGTGAAATTTGCCAATGCGATCGCAATAAATTGGGTTTCTTCCCCAGGAATAAGAGAAATCCGAGAACTGGATTTCTGATTTGACGCAAAATTGAGTAAAGTGCGATCGCGTTTAAAATTCATCCTAAATGCTTGTGCGAAGTTAGAGACAAGAAATATACTCAAAATCAGTACATGCGGTTTGTGACAAAAACTCGTGGATATACTTGCTGGACGTTACCAAATCATCAAAGTTTTGGGTGGAGGTGGGTTTGCTGTGGCATTCCTCGCACGAGATAATCCCCATGCTCAGAGAAGTCGGGTTCCTACCCCACGAAAAATCCCCAACTCAGCACGACAAAACCAGTAACCCGTCTTCTAACCCCACGCAAAAACCCCAAAAACCCGAAATGCGTTAGCGAAGCTTACCGTTGGTGAAGCCGCTCCAAAGGAGCTAGGTATCGCGCTAAACAAAAAATCCTTAAAATATTTTTCGGGTTAAAATAATGTATGTTTTCCCGATATCATGTGTTGGGTTACGCAAAGCCTCCACCCAACCTACAATAAATTACTGAAATATAATGAATTAATTGGGATATTTATTTTTTAAAAACCTTTCTGCGTCAGCTTTATCTTTAATTTCTCCATCCAATGTTGCTGCTAATAAATCATCAAGCATTTGCCGAAATAATGGTCCTGGTTTGTAACCAATTTTTCGCAAATCATTTCCATCTAATGGTGCTTGAATGTGACGCAATTCAGTAAAGTAATACCAAATTTGACGACGAATTTTACGTTGAGTTTGCACAGCAATTAATATCAACGTTGGTAATTCATATTGCCGCAGTAATTGTACCGCTTGACTATCGGGTTGTGACGTTGAGAAACAATAATCAACTTGAGTTCGCGATCGCAATAAGTTACTCAATCTTTTAATGCTATCGTCTGGCATTTGCAAATTTTTGGCGACTTTGCCGCGATATTCGGGTGCAAGGTAGGCAATTATCACTTCTAATCGCATTTGCCATTGAGCCAGCGCGTTGCGCGGGTTTCCCGCGTTGTAGCGACTGGCAAACCCTTCAGGGTGAGTTAATATTTGTTCTTTGTCAAACCGTTGCAAACACTTTTCTAATAATTTTAATTGTCTTAATAACTCATCATCTAACTTTAGGGTGGGATGAATGCATTGTAATGCTCCCAAATTATCCAGCAATTCTAAAGCTGATTCCCAATAGTTCGCTTCGAGAATTAACTTTAATTCGGCTTTGAGACGGGTTTGTAATGCAGGTGTTTTACTATTTTCCCGTGCTGTTTTGTCGTAAACTCCGCTATTGATGGCGTAGCGAATATAACCTTCGGTATGGGGTTCAATTTCAAATCCTAAACGCACTGCAAACCGGACACCGCGATAGATGCGGGTGGGGTCTTCGATAAAGCTATTGGGATGTAAAACCCTGATTTGCTTGGCTTTTAAATCGATTAATCCGCCGAAGAAATCGAGTAATTCACCTTCACGGGGAGATGTCAGACGCAGTGCGATCGCATTGATTGTAAAATCTCTTCTGTATAAATCTTGACGAATTGAACTTGCCTCGACTTCGGGATTTGCTGCTGGATAGGGATAAAATTCTGTGCGGGCTGTGGCAATATCCACCCATAATGAATCTAGTTCTGGGTCTTTGTGCCATAACAAAGCTGCGGTTTGAAATGAACCATGAATGTCTAATCTAGCGCTAGGGTAAATTTTTTGTAGTGATGAAGCTAATTCCACACCAGCACCAGCATCGGCTGAATTCTGAAACCCATCAACTACAAGGTCAATATCTTTCAATAGTAAAGTCCCAGATGCGGCTTCTGCCAGCAATAAATCCCGTACTCCACCACCAACTAAGTACAAATGCCAACCGCGTTTTTCTGCTTCTTGGGATGCTTTGGTGAGCAATTCCCACAAAGGTAAAGTCAGACGCGATCGCAATTCTACCAAAGTCGGAAGTTTAATATCTTCTCCTTCCCTTTCCCCTTCTTTCTCTTCTTCTCTCTGATATAACTCTCGCAATACATCAGTACGAGTCACCATTCCCACCAAATGACCTTCGGAAATTACAGGCAAGCGTCCAATATCATATGTCACCATCAGCGCTTCAATTTGCGGCATGGTGGCATCAGGTGTAATAGTTTTGATATTAGTAGTCATGTAGCCTTTAACTGGTGCATGACTAAAGCCATGATGCAAAGCAATATCCAAGTCACGACGGGAAATTATTCCCACTAATTTTCCATCCCCATCGACAACCGACAAACCAGAATATCCATAGCGCAATAAAATTCGTTGTGCTGACTCAATAGTTATTTCTGGAAGAATGCTGCGAACTGGGGATGACATGACATCCCTTGCGATGGGAGGTTGGGGAATTTGGGTTTTTATAGTGTCTAAAAGTTGGTTGATAATGTCTTGGGAATTAACACTGCGTAAATTTAGCGATGCAGCTTGGGAATGTCCTCCACCTCCGAAGGGTTGAAAAAGCTCGTTGAGCTTAACGTGGGGATTTTGGCTACGTCCAATTATACTTAGACGTTTCTCATTTAAGCGTTTTTTTTCTCCACTTCCCACTGGGAATTCATGGGCTAAAAAAAGTACATCTGTTTCTGCGATCGCACATAACTGGGAAGCCAAACTTGATAATCCTGGTACGAAGGTATCAGTTTCGAGACTTACCCAAGCGATCGTACATCCAGGCAAACACAAATATTCGAGTTTTTCCAGGGCAATTTTTAATAATTGCTGTAGTTGTGGGGATAAACCTGGATCGAGATATTCATTAACTACTGTGAGATTTGCACCTTGCTGCATTAACCATCCCAAAGCCAGAGCATCGCGGAATGTTGAATTATCGAAAACCAACGAGCCAGTGTCAACATGGATACCGAGAGCCATCACCGTAGCTTCGGCAGAAGTTAGGGAAATATGAGATTTTTGCAATAGTTCAGCAATTAAAGTTGTGGTTGCTCCCACTGCTTCAATGTGGGTTTCTGTTGCGGAAATATCGCTAATTTGGTTGGGGTGATGGTCGTAGATGATGATATTTTCTAGATGGGTTAAATCAAACCATTCTGAGACTTTACCAAGGCGATCGCGATTTTGGGTATCAACTACATAAAGCGATCGAATTTGCTGGGGATTTACGGAACGTCGTTCAATTAAAGCGAATTCATCGCGATACAAGGCTAAGAATTCTCGTACAGGTGGATGTGTCCCTCCCGCTAAGACAATTTTACATCCCGCTTTCACCCGTGACAGCCCTACAGCTGCCCCCAGCGCATCAAAATCAGCAGTAGTGTGACACAAAATTATATCCATAATTTTAAGAGGGCATTGGGCATGGGGCATTGGGCATTGGTTGATTACCCAGAACTATCTTGATTTGTATTGCATCCAAACGAGAACTGCTATAAATAATTTTGTAACAAATGACAAATAACTATTGACAAATAACCACTAACCATTAACGAATAATCACTAACCATTAACTACTAAATATTGGGCAAGGCAATGGACATTCTGATACCTTACAATTTATTAGGGACAGTAATCTTTGTGTCGTAAAATATCCTATCTTAAAAAATAGCTGTCTTGGGAGAAGAGAAAATGGCTTTTATATTCCAATTTGCACTTTTAGCTCTTGTACTGGTGTCTTTTTTAATGGTTGTAGGTGTTCCTGTTGCCTATGCCACACCACAAAGCTGGATTGAATCCAAAAAACTGCTTTGGCTTGGTTCTGGACTTTGGTTCGCTTTGGTGATTGTAGTTGGTGTTTTAAACTTTTTAGTTGTTTAAGCCACTACTCAACCTAAAACCAAAAATTTAATCTCAGCAACATTATTAGCAGAGGAGTCACAAAGGATAAGGGTAAAAGGTTAAGGATAAAAGGAGATATATTTCCTTTTTCTTGGTACTTTTTACTTTTGTCTTAGCTTCTCTGCTATTTAATTGTAAAAGCATTACGGCTGAATCGGGGAAAGAGGGAGAGAGCGGGGTAAACAATTACATTTTTCTAAAAAATCCGGTTTTTGCCATACTCCTGGAAATATATATTGCAAGAACTTATAGTTAATTAGTTTATTGAAGAGGCAATCATGGCTGTATTTGAGGGAACTTTTACCCAGACGGAATCTTTACGGTTTGCGTTAGTGATTGGTAGATTCAACGATTTGGTGACTACCAAGCTACTGGAAGGATGTCAAGATTGCTTGAAGCGTCATGGTGTCGATGTCAATCCCCAAGGTTCCCAGGTGGATTATGTTTGGGTTCCAGGTAGTTTTGAAGTACCTGTTGTTGCCCGTCAATTAGCACTTTCCCATCACTATGATGCGATTATTTGTTTGGGTGCTGTAATTCGTGGACAAACTCCTCATTTTGAGTATGTTTCATCTGAAGTTGCCAAAGGAATCGCTGCTGCGGCTTTTCAAACAGGTGTACCTGTTGTTTTTGGTGTGTTAACAACGGATACAATGCAGCAAGCGTTAGAACGTGCTGGGATTAAAAGTAATCTTGGTTGGGAGTATGCCATGAGTGCGATCGAAATGGGTACTTTGATGCGACAATTGCGTACTTCTTTGGGGAATCAAGCTACCCATAATGACTCTTCTGGAGTATCGCAATTACCTAGTGCTTATCCTGGCAGTTCACAATCTTTACCTGCATCGCTCAAAAGTGCAAATTTAGGTGACTTAGCGAAAGAATAGGAAGGAATGGGCTAGTTTTGGGAATTGGGCATCGGAGCATGGTGTATTAATATCCCCGACTTTTATTAAAATTAAAAGTTGGGGATATTGTTTGATATTATTTATTCTAATTTTTTCCCGACTCATTTTTCAGAAAGTCCATCCCAAGGAGTTGTCGGGGTATCGCAATCATCTAAAGCTAGGGTATTAATTGACGAATTATTAGATGATGGAGATGGGATATTTTGGGAAAGAATTAGTTGATTTAATGCCGTAATAACTTCAGAAGTAGATTGATATCGTTTTTGGAAACTTTCGCATACCATCTTATTGAGAATTTCGGCAAAGTAGTGGTTGACATCTGCTTTATCTAACCAGATTAATTGACCACTTTCATCGTGTTCGAGTTCGTGGGGTGGGATTCCTGTTAATGCTTTGATGGCAATCATTCCCACTGCATAAATATCGCTACTATACTGTGGTTTTCCCAGACATTGTTCTGTCGGTGCGTAACCTTTTGTACCAATACCGATAGTTATTGCTGTTTGTTCGAGGTTTTCTAATAAATCTGTCGAAACCTGTTTGACAGCACCAAAGTCAATCAGTACAAGTTTGCGATCGCTCTTCCTTCGCATAATGTTACTTGGTTTGATATCGCGATGGATGACACCGTTTTCATGGACGAATGCTAAAGTCTGCAAGATATCGCATAACATCTCAATTACAAATTCTTGATTGTTGCGTTTTCCTGAGGGAATTTCTTGACTGAGGGCATTACCCAGAATATATTCTTGAACTAAATAAAATTCGTCTTCTTCTTCAAAGTAAGCTAAAAGTTGTGGTATTTGTGAATAGCTTCCTAGTTTTTGCAATGTTTGCGCTTCGGAACTAAATAAACGTCGAGCAACCTCCATTTGTTCGGGTTTATTATTAACTGGTTGCAGTTGTTTGACGACGCAGAGTGGATTTCCGGGAAGTCTTGTATCTTCAGCAATGTAGGTTTCACTAAAGCCTCCTGAACCTAATACTTTGACGATTCGATAACGTCCATCGAGCATTTTTCCAGAAATTTCGAGTTCGCGCTGCAAAAGTAAATCCCTAATCTCTTCTTGTTGGCTGAGAATTTCTTGAGCGATGCGTGATGAGGGATTTTTTCTAATGATATCAACTAGCTGTTTTTTGCGAAGTTGTTGGAGGACGATTTCGCAGGTTAAATAAGACATTGCCACTGCAACTATTGCAATGATGGGAATGGCTGTTGGGAAAAATAATTGGGTTGAAATAAATGTTATATAGCTGACTCCCCCCCAAATAATTGCACAAGCAAAGCTAACAAGAATCTTAATCCGGTTATGTTTATTTCTAGCAACTAAATAAGCAATTCCACCAACTAATACAAATACAAAAAGACTACGTGTCCATAAATTAGGGATTGCGATCGCAATTGCATTCCCTTCCATTAAGGTTGCGATCGCGTTTGCATGAATCTCGACTCCAGCCATCCGTTCAGCAAATAACCAGTTGACTGCAACGGGATGAAAATCGTTACTTAATTGTGCTGTCGCACCAATGATGACAATTTTGTTTCTAAAGACTTTTCCCGAATTTAAATTATTGTTCCAAAAATCTGGATCGAGAACCTGCCAAAATGGTATTGTCTCAAATGTACCCGCACCACCACGAAAATAAATGCGATCGCTTTTGGTTTGGGAAAATCTATATTTGCTGCACGCAATGTTGCAGTGTCAAAATCCGGTAATTTATCCACTACCGAATCGGAAAATAAGGAAGATTGAACTGATTGCTTAAGATACTCGGAAGCTAATCGATGAATCTTTCCATCAGCTGCCAATTCTAAAGGAAAGTTCACAGAACCAACTAATGCCGAACTCGCACGAAACATTTCTTGAGGTTGTCGCAACTGCCTTACAAATTGCTGCTGTTGTCTACCCTCAAAAAATTCCTCATAAAATGCCGCAAGACTAACTTTACTCCCATAACGCTGTAAAGCAGCTAAAAACTTTTTATCATCCTCTACACCGTGACTGCTGGGCAAATCAAACACAATATCCAATGCGATCGCACTTGCCCCAGCTTGAGATAATTTTTCAATCACTCGAGCATATGCTTCCCGTTTAAACGGAAAAGTTTGTAAGGGTTCAAAAAAGCAAATTTCTGCGGATTACTTCTGTAATACTGTTCCGGTTTGGAAATTGAATCGTCGTCAATTGCTAAAATGACAATATTATCCGGTGGAGTAATAGAACCACGCAATTGATAAAATGCCGATTGCGCTTGGTTTTCCATCACTTGCGACAACCGCAACTCAGAACCAGTTAAAATAGCCCCACCAACAGCACACAACCCAGCTAGCCAATTTCCGAAGCGAATTATCTTCTTAGATTCGCTTGAAGAAGTTGTTGAAGTTGATTTTGTCGTTCGACTTGACTGTCGATCTGTTGCGGATACATATTTTTTAGTTAAGGTAGATGTAGTATCTTCTTCCATATCGTCATATTTGATTGATTTACGTAGATTTTCTTATTTATTTACACAGCACTTATAGGTTAAAACCTGGAAGTAATACTTAAATGAACATCCTATGCCTTCTTTATATATACCTGTATCGTTTATTCAAATATCCTATGCAATATACCTCAACGCATTAGACGTACTACCCTTATCTCTATGGTTTGACCGAAGTTATACCATTCGTATACTTGCAAATTCTTCTATAGAAGTTTCAGTCCAGAGCTAGAAGTTATTTTCTGTCCAGACACATGTGCGATCGCTCTATCCCATAAGTAATGATTTTTCTTCTTATTTTATTTAGCCAAAAAATCTCGCGAATCAAGAATTATTCATTCTCCGTTCTGCGTCATTATCTATTTTCTATTCTGGTACTAGGGAAAACAGCCAAATTTTAGCACCCTCGCAGGAAAAAGAAGGTAGTTACTTTTGCTACATAATATTTGCTCGACCAAAAATCATTAGTGTAGATACGGATAATGTAACTTATCCAAATAAGTTTTGCTACTCGTAACTATTGGTTGATAGAAAAGCTAAGTTTTGCAAGTTCTCAGCGTATATAACTATGCAATTATGCAATACTTGCAACACATCAAAGCGGAAAAGAAGCGAATCTCCTAGCGATGTTAGCTTGTTCTTTATTTGACAGTAAAGCTTATAGATAGTAGCAAGTTTATAATCTTGCACTTGCCAATTTCACACCTGTTTGGGAGTAAACTGGATTGATATACAGTTATCGATGCTGTTATTAAGTCAATTTATTGGTCAATTATTAGGTTGAGGCAATAGACATCAAGTAGCTTCAACTGACGATAAGCTTCATGGCTAACTAGAGTAGCAGCTTATTAGTAGATATAAAGGCTAATTACTCTAGCATGTTAATGACAAAAGGTGAAGTTCTCTATTGCACAGTTTAAATGTTTAAATAAATTTTTATTTGAGGATGTTTGATAAAAGATGGTTAATTAAAAAGAAATGTTTGACAAATTTGACGAAAGATATACATGCTAACAAATTTCACAGATATTAGCAAATAAGTGATTTTATAATTGCTATAATCTATTGTTCCATCTAAATTCTTATCTATAATATCTTCTTGGTGTTAATTTCTATGGGTACGACTATGAATCGTCTGTCTATATTTGTAGACGGAAACAATATGTTTTACGCTCAACAAAAAAATGGTTGGTTCTTTGACCCTCGCAGAGTCTTAGAATATTTCAAATACGAACAGTCTGACACGACCTTAATCAACGCATTCTGGTACACTGGCTTAAAAGACCCTCAAGACCAACGGGGTTTTCGAGATGCTCTCATTAGTCTTGGTTATACTGTCCGAACGAAAATTCTCAAAGAATATTATGATGATACTTCCGGTCGCTACTCACAAAAAGCAAATCTTGATATTGAAATTGTTGTAGATATGTTTAATACAGTAGACCAATATGACCGGGTTGTTTTATTTAGCGGAGATGGTGATTTTGAAAGAGCTATAGAATTATTAAGGTCTAAAAATACTCATATAACTGTAGTATCAACGGAAGGAATGATTGCACGAGAATTACGTAATGCCACTGATAGGTATATCGATTTAAATGATATTCGCGATGTTATAGAAAAGGCTGAAGGCTCATAGTCTCCCTCAGGTATCTTAGTAATTATTAACAATACTAAAACTAAAAATTAAAGTTGAAGATATTTGTAGCTAAAAGTAAAAATTTATTAAGTAGCTGGCAATGAATAACAACACAGACAAAATCATTATCTTTGATACCACATTAAGAGATGGGGAACAGTCTCCAGGAGCAACTTTAAATATTGATGAGAAATTAGCGATCGCAAAACAGCTTGCACGTCTAGGAGTAGATGTAATTGAAGCGGGTTTTGCCTTTGCTAGTCCAGGGGATTTTGAAGCGGTTAGCAAAATTGCTCAAACCGTGGGAACGGAAACAGGACCAATAATTTGTAGTTTGGCACGAGCAAAACACGAAGATATCAAAGCAGCAGCAGCAGCAATCAAAGATGCGGCAAAAGGACGGATTCATACTTTTATTGCCACTTCCGATATTCACCTCGAATATAAGTTGAAAAAAACTAGAGCCGAAGTTTTAGCAATCGCCGAGGAAATGGTAGCATATGCCAAAAGCTTTACGAATGATGTCGAATTTTCACCCGAAGATGCTGGACGTTCCGATCCAGAATTTATGTATGAGGTATTAGAGAAAGTAATTGCCGCAGGTGCAACAACTATTAATATTCCCGATACAGTTGGTTATACAACTCCGAGTGAATTTGGCAGCATAATTAAGGGAATAAAAGAAAATGTTTCCAACATCGATCGAGCAATAATTTCCGTTCACGGACACAACGATTTAGGTTTAGCTGTAGCCAATTTTTTAGAAGCAGTAAAAAACGGCGCACGCCAATTGGAATGTACAATTAATGGAATTGGTGAACGGGCAGGAAATGCTGCGTTAGAAGAGATAGTCATGGCTTTGCATGTGCGACGGCAATATTTTAACCCTTTCTTGGGTAGAAGTGTTGATTCCGAAACCTCGTTAACAAATATCGACACCAGACAAATTTATAAAACCTCCCGTTTAGTTTCCAATTTAACGGGAATGTTGGTACAACCCAACAAGGCAATCGTTGGAGCAAACGCTTTTGCCCACGAATCGGGAATCCATCAAGATGGGGTGTTAAAAAATAAACTCACCTATGAAATTATGGATGCTCAAATAATTGGTTTGAATGACAATCAAATCGTTTTGGGCAAACATTCAGGAAGAAATGCTTTTCGTACCCGTTTAAAAGAGTTAGGTTACGAAGTGTCAGAAGCAGATTTGAATAAAGCATTTGTGCGTTTTAAAGATGTTGCCGACAAAAAGAAAGAAATCACCGATTGGGATTTAGAAGCATTAATCAACGACGAGATTCAGCAAGCTCCCGACTTATTCAAGCTAGAATTAGTTCAAGTGTCCTGTGGCGATCGCGCACGTCCAACAGCAACGGTGACAATACGTACTCCCGACGGGCAGGAGTTAACCGATGCAGCAATTGGAACTGGACCAGTTGATGCAATTTACAAAGCTATTAATCGCGTCGCTAATGTACCTAATCAGTTGATTGAGTTTTCGGTACAGTCTGTTACAGCCGGAATTGATGCGATCGGCGAAGTAACGATTCGCTTAAGCCATGAAGGTCGAGTTTATGCAGGTCATTCCGCCAACACAGATATTATTGTGGCATCAGCACAAGCATACGTGAATGCCCTGAATAGATTGTACGCAACAATGCAAGAGCAACGACATTACGCACAGCTAGCGGCACAAAATGCGTAAATGGTATGCAAGTTTTGATTTGGGAGTTGGATACGGTAATTACAAGTTACAATCCTTTTCCCTTTTCTTGCATAGCTAGGAATAGAAATTTAGGAACGCGGATTAAATAAAGTGCAAAAGTATCAAAAGTAGGGGAGGCAGTTTGCGGTGTGGATACTCCTCCCGTAAAACTGCCGTTGTGTTAGCGCAGGGTAACGCACCATTTCAAATCAAATCTAAAGTTGTAGGTTATAAAATCCTCATTCCTTAATAACTTGTCCTGCTACCCTCTACAGTGTAACTACTGAATACAGTCAATTGTTAACCAAATATTTCAGGGTATACTCGGACGCATTTTTCCAAAATATCGTGGTATTTTACACTTAGCGTTCCTCTGCTACTGAGGGTGGCAAAACCACCCCTTAGCAGTTTTTTTTGTTTAACTCTTTCGTTTTGACTTAACTCTAAATTTCTCCGCAGTCTATAGAGTTAAATAATCAAAGCATTGACCGAGCGAGAAGAATCTAGAATTACTTCGCTCAAAAATAGTATAAAAACTAATATCTCAAGCGATAGTAGACAGGATTTAATCTGTCCCCTCTCTCGAATCCAGCAAATACAATACTGCTATTGTATTATTAACCACAGTATAACCACTTAATTTAACGAAAATATTCAGAAAATATTTCGGGATAAATGCGGACGCATTCACTTTAAATATCGTGGTACTTTACACATTAGCGTTCCTCTGCTATTGAGGTCGGTAAAATCGTCCTCTTAGCGGTTTTTCTAGTTTAACTCAGATTTTTTTTGACTGTCTCTATTTTTGACGTAGAGAATAATATTTTTTTGATATTTATTTTACACAGTCACATCAATGGATTGCATAAGTTGCATCAGATGGGCTTTTGTAAAGATACGATAAATCGCTCCTCTATAAGCAATACATGATATTGAGTATTATCGCTGATGTCACGTCGAGGTGGACGGTTGTAAGTAAAAGCGAAAGTGTCACAAGAGGTAATGACTTAAGGCATAACTTCGTGGATTGGACAGTATCAATAACTCTAACGATTGGGAGACATAAGATTTTGTGTCTCTATGTTTTCAACTAGGGATTGAATTTAACTTTAATCGGTTCTGGAGCTACTATTCTTTGGTTATGTAGGGTAAAGCAACAATTGCTCTATCGCTCACTTGACGTAAAATCCCAGACTCGCGATCGCAAAAAGCTATTTTGCAAGTATTCTAAATATTCTGTTCTTCAGTCTGTAGAACTTTAGCTGTAATAAATTTATCTTTTTGTTTTTTGTTAACGACAATCATCTTCAGCACCCAAAAGTTATATTAAATACAAAAAACTACCTTTAGTTATACTGCCAAGCTAGCATTCCCACAATGGGAGTAACCAGTGCAGTTATACGGAGAATTAGCATTTCAGAAGATTGAGTGAGATTCAGCGTATGCACTATATCAATGTAAGGATTTTATATTTTGATATTTGCGATCGCATTTCTATGGATTAATTCATTTTGTACAATTTAATTTTGAATTATCAGACAAGAACATTAGTAAAAACTAAGGTAAAGGTGGAATTTCAAAATCATTAAACAATTGCACATCATTCGTAGAATCTGCCAATGCTCGAACTAATTTTTGGTCTAGAGTTAACAAGGTTGCATTTACTTGTCGTGAAAGTGCTACATAAGATGCATCATAAGCAGAAATATTGTATTCTATTGCGATGCTAATAACATTTTCGATGAAGTCAACTGTCGAGACCATGTGAAAGCGTAAACTTTTAAGTGTCATTAAATCTGCTTGAACCTCAGCAGCACTGTACATACCCGCACGAACGTATTTCCAAAAGACATTAGCACATTCGATATAAAACAAATCCGGTACAAAAATTTCCGTACTCGGATTGTCAAAGTGGTCAAATAGCTGATTGACTTTTGGGGTTAAGGGGTCGGAAATAAAATGTTTTATGCATACACTTGTATCAACCACGTATCTAGAAAGAGTAGTCATCTATTTCGGTCTTCTCTAATTAATTCTGTGCTGTCAGGTAATCCAAAATCTGATGGATTCAGACGACGACGATTGCGACTTTCTATCAAAATATCTTTTACTGTTTTGTTTTTTTCTCCTTTCTTTATCTCTGTTTCTAAGGGTAAGATATCTTGCAGTAAAGTGATTACTTGAGCGTTGACTGAGCGGTTTTCTCTTTTTGCTAAATCCTGCAATTTTTCATATAAATCATCGGGTATGTTTCGTACGTAAAGTGTAGCCATAGCTATATCTCTAAGCTGATTTCTATAGATATGCTAGCATAATACTAGCAATGAGAACAAGTAAAAGTTTGCAATCCAAAATAAACAGGGTTTATCAGATAATTTAGATATTGGGTTAGGAATAGCTGTATATGACACCAGAAGAAAAAAAGGAAATTTTGGAAACTTATAAATGGATAAAAGTAAAACCCTATCAGCTTGATGAAAGTAAATCTTGGGAAGAACGTTATCAAGATTTAGACAAGCATCATTGGAGGAAACTAATTTTTTAATCACAAAAATTCGAGAAATTATAGAGTTAATTTGATGCGATACTGCGTAATAGTCGCGATAAGCGTTCGCTTTTAGCGTACTTACAGAAGCCGCTTGCGCGTCTACCCGCAGGGTAGCTTAATGCCAAGGGCATATCGCAATCATAATCGCAAGATATAAACTAATAAGAAAGCTTGCAAAATAGGTGTGTACTGAGTTTAAATGCTAAAAATATTACTAATGTAGTTTTAATGTTTTTATGCGTCTGTTTATTTGTTCCCTGTTATTGGTACTTACCCTCGCATTTCCTCTATCATCGATTGTTAAATCAGCACCTCCGCAAACATCAGATATCGAGCAATATTTGATTAATGCTCGATTCAAACAAGGAGAAACCGCACTTTTAGCCAAACTCCAGCAAAATCCCAATAGCGATCGCGATCGATTTGGACTTGGGGTTATACAGTTGATGGGGGGAACGGAAAGACTAATGCAGTCTTTGTATAACTATGGTTTGCAACAAAATTATTTCACAGCATTCTTTCCAATTTTGCGTCTTCCAGTTCCCGTAAATCCTAAACCACAGCAGATTACTTACGAGGAATCTCGGACGATTTTACAAAATTTATTGAATGATTTGGACAAAGTTAAAACAACCCTCGCACCTATTAAAGATAATAAAGTTAAACTTCCCTTGCGAATTGGATTGACACGCATGGATTTTAACGCAAATGGGAAATTGGAAGCGAATGAATCTTTTTGGAAAACTTTTAATCAATTAACTGGACAACAAGCAACAGAAAAAACAGTCCAAGGATTTGCGATCGCATTTGATGCAGGGGATGTTGTTTGGTTGAAAGGATATTGCAATTTACTATCTGCGATCGCGCAAACAGTTTTAGCGCATGATGGTAGCAAGTTATTCAATTCCACAGCACATTTGATTTTTGCAAAACCGCAAATTCCCTATCCATTCCTCGCAAATGGAACAGGAGCATTTAACTGGGGAGGAAATATAGATATTAGCGATATTGTTGCCTTTATACATCTAATTAATCTCCCAGTTATCGAACCTCAACGAATGACAGCAGCATTACAACATTTGCAAACAGTCACAGCTTTGAGTCGAGAATCCTGGAAATTAATTTTGGCAGAAACCGATAATGATAGAGAATGGTTGCCGAATCCCAAACAAAAGGGTGTAATTCCCAATGCGGCAGTTACTCAACCAATGATTGATAGTTGGTTAAGTTTCCTCAATGAAACTGATGCATTACTAACAGGTAAAAAACTAGTTCCGTTTTGGAGAAAACGGGAAATCCGAGGAATTAATTTAAATAAAGTATTTACCAAACCCCAACCCTTTGATTTAGTACTTTGGGTACAAGGAACAGCAGCAGCACCTTATTTAGAACCAGGGGTTTTAACTGATGCAGCAACTTGGCAAAGATTAATGCAGGTTTTCCGAGGACAATTTTTTCAGTTCGCTGCTTGGTTTAATTAACTAGTTCAATTTAAAAAATTATTTGGGAGCGTAAGCTTTACAATATTCAAACCAATCATCACCAGATTGCGTCCACTTTTTAAAAGCATCACTTTGTCGCTGTTTAATTTCTGGTGATACTTTCTTTAATTCTGCTTCGCTGGGATTTCCTGGTAGAGATGCAATCGCATTTGCTCTGTCACGAAAAGTTTGACTGACAATTAAACAGGTTTTAACTGGGTAATATATAAATTTACGCATAAAACAGGAATTGATTTATATCGAAACAAATTTATTATTCCCAAAAATCAACAATTGTTTATACTCTTGGACTACAAACTAACCACACATCAAAACATCATCTTTGTGTTTGATACGTGATTTGCTGCTAAAACTAATAATTCGTACTACTTTTGCCAACGGAGAGGGTGAGATTCGAACTCACGGATGCTTTCACATCACTCGATTTCAAGTCGAGCGCATTCGACCACTCTGCCACCTCTCCAAAATCGTCATTAAACTGTTTTTACCGCGATAAAAACTTCTAATAACCTAATTAATAAGATTAACATAACTTGGTAATCCTGCAACTATAAATTAGATTTTTTCAAAAAAATTCCCACTTCGCGACAAATCCAACAAATTATTATCCTTTGTCCACAATAATTCTCCTCGCTTATCAGGTTGCCAAATTGGTCAAAACCTGCATTTCATCCCACAACATCTAGAATCCCTTCCATTGCGCGTTTTCTTGATTGCAGAATCAAACTATGTTTAAGCGATCGCAACTATTGCAGATTGGTATTCCTTTGGCAAAAATTAGCCTTCTCTTTACATCGCTTTAGCTAGAGTTGCATAAACTAAAAATGTCAACCGTAGTATCTAAAAGACATGTATGCAAACCTACATAGATTCCGTAATTCTAGATACTTAAGAAAAAAAGAAATTGTCAAAAAATAGACAAAAACTCTTATGTCAATTTGGTAAAAATTTGTTAAGAATAGTGACAGTAATGTCAAGCTAAGGAAAGTCATTTTATGGTAGATACAGTTGATAATCAGCCACCCCATAACGTCGTCGTCGTTGGTGGTGGTTTCGGTGGGCTATATGCAGCAAAAGCATTGAGTCGCGCAAATGTGAATGTAACTCTCATCGACAAGCGTAATTTTCACCTGTTTCAACCATTGTTGTACCAGGTCGCGACGGGTACAATCTCCCCTGCGGATATTTCGTCACCATTGCGTGCAGTATTGAATAAGAGTAAAAATACTAAAGTCTTGCTGGGTGAGGTTAATAATATAGATCCGCAAGCACAAAAAGTTATCATGGGTGATGAAATAATTCCCTACGACTCCTTAATTTTGGCTACAGGTGCTAAACATTCCTATTTTGGTAAGGATGAGTGGGAAAAAAGCGCACCTGGATTAAAGACAGTTGAAGATGCAATTGAAATGCGTCGTCGGATTTTTAGCGCATTTGAAGCAGCAGAGAAAGAAAGCGATCCGCAAAAACGTCGTGCTTGGATGACCTTTGTTGTGGTTGGTGGGGGTCCAACTGGGGTAGAATTGGCAGGTGCGATCGCAGAAATTGCGTACCATACGATGAAGGAAGATTTCCGAAATATTGATACTTCCGAAGCACAAATTTTATTGTTAGAGGGTTTAGATCGAGTTTTACCACCGTTTGCACCCGAATTGTCTCAAGAAGCTGCTAAATCGTTAACAAAATTGGGTGTCACCGTACAAACCAGTACTTTGGTAACGAATATTGAGAATGATATTGTTACTATTAAACAAGGCGATACAGTCGAACACATTCCCGCCCACACCGTATTATGGGCAGCAGGAGTCAAAGCATCACCCTTAGGTAAAATGCTAGCAGAAGCTACTAATGCCGAGTGCGATCGCGCTGGGAGAGTGGTAGTCGAACCAGATTTGAGTGTAAAGGGTTATCCGAATATTTTTGTGATTGGAGACTTGGCAAACTTCTCGCACCAAAATGGTAAACCATTACCAGGAGTTGCACCCGTCGCAATGCAAGAAGGGGAGTATGTTGCTTCGTTGATTCAAGCTCGTCTCAATGATAAAACATTACCGCAATTTAAATATAAAGACCGTGGCAGTTTGGCAGTTATCGGACAAAATCGTGCAGTTGTAGATTTAGGTTTTATTAAACTTACAGGTTTCCTAGCTTGGTTTGCTTGGTTATTTATCCACATTTACTTCTTAATTGAGTTTGATAATAAGTTAATAGTTATGGTGCAGTGGGCATGGAATTACTTTACTCGCAATCGGGGAGCGAGATTAATTACGGGAAGTGAAGCAACAATGACAAAAGAGGTTGACGAGTTTTATCCACCAGTGGTAAGTCGTCCGACAGTAAACGTGTAATTATTACAACTTTAAACGAAGGTAGGAGGCTGTTTTTGAGAAGGGGAATTAGACCCTGAATATTTATTAATTTAGTCCTCTTTTAGAGGACTTTCGCTATTAGCTTTCCAGACCAAATTTTTTCGCGATCGCAAGTCTAATCCCTGCACCAACACCAATGACTACACAAATTTTACTCAGGATTTATTCCTGGCTCTGATAGTTGCACCAAACTATAACTTTGAACTGTCCCAATAACTCGATGGGGTATAGTTGAAGCATCGGCTTGTTTCTTCTTTATCCAAGCGTAACTGTTGGGTGATAGTTCTTGTAATGAATCTACATCTTTGCCAATTTTTTTAGTATAAAAATCAATTAAAACACCAGTCTTGCCACCAACTTGAACAAAGTTTATGGGAGAAGAATTCATAATTTTTGTAATTACAGGCTTTTGAATAAATTCGCGAAAATCTGGGTTATAGTCAGCAATCAAACCATTTCCACAAACTACAGCTAAACCTATCCAACTTGGGACTAGAAAACTAGCTAACCAATAATTAGCGGTTAGGAATTGGAGGTGAAAATGGTTACGTCCAATCCAAATTGCGGGTGAAACTAGCCAACTTATACCCAACACTAAAGATAAAATTGCATATTTACGAATTTCGTGATTATCTACAATAAATAATGTGGCGATACCTGCAATTATTAGTAAAATTCCTAAACAACCCAACCCATAACTGAAATATTGGGGAATTTTTGCGATTTGAAAATCGAATAGTGAAATGTCAGGTGTAATCTTTTGAAGAGAAAATAGTAGGTTTAATTGAAATTTATTCTCTTTATTTTTTATATTGCCAGTATTTATGCTTTCACTAACAACAGATTGATTAATATATTGACGATGAAAATTTTGATGATTGATATGATTGCGATACTCCTTTGAATTTGCTTTGCGATCGCAAAGATTTTTATCTGCTTTTAGAGATATAAAATTAGTACAACTTTTAGTATAAATTTGCGATAAGTTATCTAAGCCAAGAGCCGCGAGTAAGGAAATAAAAGGAAACAAACATAAACTATAGTGGGGAAGACGGGTAGAAAAAAGGCTGAGTTCAATAAATAGAATAACCGGAAAACCAATGAATAATAATTTATATTTTGATTGGGAAGGATTAAGGAAATTAAATAAACTATTGAATAAACCAACTAAAGCAAATAATATCCACGGAAATGACGTAATTGGAAGATTCCACAAGTAAAATAAAATGCCATTTTCACCCCTTTGATTTGAACCCAATCGCAACACAAAACTCAGTAGTTGATTAACACTACCATTCCCGTAATATCTAAAGCTCAACCACAACCATATCAAAGTAGGCACTAAACCAATTAAAAAACCTAAATATAAACTGAGATTATTTAAAAGACGATGACGACGATTTTCTAAAATTAAATAGGGTAGCAATGCCACAATCGGCAAAAAAATCATCAAACTACGAATTAGTATCCCTAAACTAAAGCAGAATCCACCGATAAAACACCAAAGCGAATTAGAAATTAAATTATCAAATAAATTATCATATTTGCCATAAGCTGCGAAATCTTGCTGAGGGATACATCCTCCAGCCAAGTTTTGTGAGCTTAATACCGGAGACATCTCGCTTGCTTTAACTTGGGTTTTTCGCTCTGCTTTTAATAAAGAAAAAATTCCCAGTAAAACTAAAAAAATCATCGGTACATCAGGAGTACCCAAACGACAATATTGTAACCATAAAAAATTAACACTTAAAATTGCCGCAGCTAACCAAGCAACTCTTTGATTCAAGATAATTTTGGCAATTTCATATAAAAGAAAGATGCTTAAAAAACCAAAAATTAAATTCGGTAAACGTACACTACTTTCACTAATCCCAAATAACTTATAAGCAGCCGCAATTAGCCAGTAGAAACCAGGTGTTTTATGATGTGGACTTCCCCAAGGATGTACCCAATCACCCGAATCAAACATTAGACGCGCACGCACTGCATAAAGCCCTTCATCATGTGCCATTAAACTACTATTTCCCGAACTAAATAGTAATAATGGCAGCACCCAAAGCAACAAACTCAAATAAGGAAAAAATTGCGATCGCTGTAAAGCGGGTGCCTTGCACCATCGCGTAGCGGTTCTTTCAGAACATCGCTGTAAAGCGGGTGCCTTGCACCAAAGCCCTGCGGGCAGGCTACGCCAACGTGTAGCGGTTCTTTTAGAACATCGCTGTAAAGCGTATGCTTTGCACCATCGCAGAATTTTTAAGTACAAATTGTAAAAGTATTGTCGAATATATAACATTTACAAAATATGGAAATTGGATAAAGAAAAAAATGCAGTTACTAGCTTTATTGTTGAGTATTTTTTAAAATATGTAAGTTGGTACGCCAACTCTAAAAGTTTGGTATCGACGTAAAATAACATAATTTTGTCCAATAAATTCGCCCTAGCCAGATTTTTATGCTGCTTAGACCAAACGATCGCACTAAGCTAGATGACACCGACGACAAACTATTCTATTCTTTACCACGCTTCGTCACCCATGTTGATGAAAGCTTTATTCAACAGCTAACCGATTCATATCGACAGTTGCTAAAACCAAATACACGCATCTTAGATTTGATGAGTAGTTGGGTTTCACATCTACCTGAAGAAATAAACTTTTCACATATTGAAGGGCATGGACTCAATGCAGATGAGTTATCGCGAAACCCCCGTTTAAATAATTATTTTGTCCAAAATCTTAACGATAAACCCCAGCTACCTTTGCAGGATAACGATTTTGATGCAGTTTTAAACTGTGTTTCGGTGCAGTATTTGCAATATCCCGAAGCCGTTTTCTCGGAAATCCATCGCGTTTTAAAACCTGGTGGAGTCGCAATTATTAGTTTCTCCAATCGCATGTTTTACCAAAAAGCAATTCAAGCTTGGCGTGATGCATCCGAATCTGGTCGAGTTGAGTTAGTCAAAAGTTATTTTACAGGAGTCTCTGGGTTTACCACTCCCGAAGTGATTTCTCGTCAATCCTCGGTTCCCAATTTCCTACAGTGGCTAGGTGCAGGTGGTGGCGATCCATTTTACGCTGTAGTGGCATACAAACAGTAATAGTTATGTAGAGACGACCCGGTGGGTCGTCTACATAAGAATTAAAAATTTTTCCCAATGCCCAATTCCCTAATAAATGTATAGTTGTGCTGAGATTTTAGTGCCATTTGCAGTTTAAGGGGGTAAATTCGAGGTGAAGCTTTATTAGCTACCTTTAATGTGCAACGTCAGGAGATAATGAAATGACTTTTTCCCGTATTCGTCGGATTTTAGCGGCTGCAATGCTGTCTATATTATTACTCAGTGCTTCCGGCTGTGCGACAAAAGCGCCAAGTCAGTTTGATGCGGTACAGAAAGAAAGTAGCCGTCAGAAGAGCGGTCAGGCTGTTGCGAAGAATGCAACACAAGGTAGCCAGTTTAATAAGTTATTTCCCACTTCAGGTGGTGGTTTTGACCGCGTTTTCACCCAAGAGAAGAAGGGTTTTGCAGAAGCTAATTTAAAGAAAGATGGTAAAGTGCTTGCCCAGTTGGCGGTTTCCGACACTTCTAGCACTCCAAGCACCGCAGCTGGCTATTCCAGCAGCACCAAAAAAATTGGTGGTTATCCAGCCAAAACACTCGGTAGTACCAAAACATCGATTTTGGTTGGCAAGTATCAAGTTACAGCGATATCAAAAGACCCGTCATTTTCGGCTAGCGATCGCGAAACTTGGCTTCAAAAATTTAACCTTAATGGTTTGTCGAGATTGAAGTAAGATTTTGGTCATTTAGTTATTGGTTATTTGTAATTTGTTATTTTCAGTCATAAATTACCAATAACCGATAATTTGTGATCAATCACTGATGACCAACAACCAGTGAATAGTAAGCAATAACCAAACAGGGAGAATTTTGTGAGTAAGTCAATTTTTCAGTTAGTTGATGAGTTACCAACTGGTGGCTTGACAATTTCGATGTTAAATGCATTAGATTTTGCAGCCCCCGGTCAATGGCAAAATGTAACGGGTTTTGTGAATACAATCAAGCATATTACAGGTGAATCCGATGATGATTTGATTCAACAAATCGGTGAACGTGCAATCTACCTTTACAATGACAAATCACAAGGCTATCAAACTGCCATGTGGTTATATCAAACTGTTGATGGTACTGATAAAGCCCTGGGAGCTGCTGCTTTGGCTAACAAGGTTGGTGAGAGTGTGTCTTTTTTAGGTTTTCTAGATAAACTCACTCCTAAACCAGATAAAGCCCAAACTATTGATTTGTGCTTGAAACTAGTTGCCGAATTAGTCGGATTTTGTCAAATCAATGGTATTCCAGGTGACAGCATTGGCGATTTTGTTGGTGCGCTGGGAGAATACAGTGGTGAATCGATGATTCGCATGGCTGCTTTGGTTTGTGTTGATGGTTTGATACCTCTGGGACCAGATTTTATTCAGAAAGTCACCTCTGGTATTAGCAGCATGAGTCCTCAAGATTTGGAACAAAATTCCACTTTCAAGGATATGAAGAGTGCGATTCCTGGTGATAATGCGGGTGGAAAACTTGATTTTATCGGTCAAAGTTTCGACTCTGTAAAAGGTTGGATGAGTGACTTGGTTGTTTCTAGAGATTTGTCTCAGCAGTCAGTCTTGGGAAATTTGAGTAGTTTCATGCAAATCGCTGACGATAAGTTAGATTATTTGGCTGCGTTTATCGATGTGTCTACAAATTACTACGAGCATACGGGTACGCAAACTTTAGCACGTCGTTTGATTGAACGAGCTTTTGCCGAACTTTAACGGGTGAAGTTTCAATAGTAAAATTTAAGATTAACGAATCATGTGATTCGATATTCCGTCAGTGGTCAGTCATCATTGAGTTTACAACTTATTGATAACTTACGGCTGATTTTTTTTGTAGAAATATATAGGGCTTACGCAACTGGCACATTTTTTCTCGTAGGGTGTGTGACACTTCAATCAATTTGAAACGAGAAATAAAAAAATAATAAGATATTGTAGATATGCGATCGCTATTTACCAGCCCTCAACACTAGTTCAGCCGTCAGTTTCAACCCTGGGAAGGTTGGAGAGGTAATAGTCTGATTGCCTCGATACTGCTGAATTTCATATTCTCCATCTACTAACGTACAGATAGAGAGGGTGGGTTGTTTGGGCTTCCCAATCTGTCGAGTACCACCCAACCCTGCATAGTCTGCAATCCAATATTCGGGGATGCCTAAAGCTGCGTAGTCTTCAACTTTGCGAGCATAATCGTTTTGCCAATTGCTACTCACAACTTCTGCCACAAATTTAATCGAACTGCCCAGAGTCAGGATTGACTGATTAGACCAAAGCAGTTCTTTAGTTAGTTCATCTCGATCGACAACTACAACATCAGGTCGAAATGCTGTTATACCCATGTTAGAAGGTCGCAACAGTGCCCTCTGAAGGACAAACCAAGGCAAACCGATTCCGTCGATTTGGACACAGACCTTTGTGGTAATGAAGGCTGCCACTTCTTCATGCGGACCTGTTGGTTCCAAGTCAAACACCTCTCCATCAATCAGTTCATAGCGGTTATTGCCACCATAAAGAATGAGAAACTCATCAAAGCTGAGTGGCTTCTGTTGTATTGGTCGGTCGGTTGCAATGGTCATAGGTCAACTTAGCCCAATCTATGCCTTCAGTTTACCAGGTCGAATATATGACGGCTGAAGTACTTCTTGGTGATGGATATTATGGATATTAAGGATGCCAAACAAGACCGCTATTCTACGAAGAAATTGCTAAATAAAGCATTCCGAAAACAAACACGTCAAGGTCAATCGTCAGGGACGGTAAACTCACCAGTATTAAAAGTCACTGAACTGCCTCCTCATCTTCAGGAAATAATGTGGCTGCGTACTGCAACCAGAAGTTAGCCAAGTCAACTCGATCTTCCTCTGTCGAGCGATCGCTTTGCTCGACAACTGATGAATTTTGGTTCACTAATTCGTTGAGAATAAGGGTCGCTAGCCGCAGCCGTTCCGTTGGTGATAGGGTACGCATGACTTGAGTGTAGACTTCTTGTGCAGAGGTTAACATTATAAAAAATCCTCTTAATCCTCGTTTGACAAGTGTAAGTGGTAGTACAAAAATATTTATACATTGCGAAAAACCCAAAACCTTGGGATTGCTACTCTACCCTTCGGGAACCCTCTACCCTGCGGGAAGCGCAGAGCGCAACGAGGGAACGAGAAGACAGGGAGTGTCTACCTTACGTCGCAATGACAATATATATTTAATTTTGCCTAACTACTTAACACTTCCGTGGCAACACCTTCAGCGACTTTGTGTGAACCAAGAATCTTCGTCGATTTATGGCGGGGATTCAGGTTAGCCGCGATCGCATTTAGAATATTCCAAGTAAAAATTATCCCAAAATTATTTTATTGTGGGATATAGAGGAGTGAGTGGGAGATTTATTCTTCCAGTCAACTCATGTGTGTCTAGCAATTTCGATTTTGGAGATGGGGAAATAGTTGGGGATGGAACTGGCTGTTGCAGCTTTAATTGATTATCGGTAGGAGCTTTCTTGAAAACAGATTTAAAGATAAGTGGCGATAGCGCCAATAAAATAATACCGATTAATAGGTGATAGACTCGCAACAAACTTTCTCCTCTAAATCTAAATGCACACTTTGCAAGTAAATACTACCTGCAAAGGTTTAATTTGTTTCCAAACTAAAGATACATCTAGAGGGGTCGATTTACGCAAAAAAAATCTAATTGGGTAATCAGCAAGGGGTATGGGGGAAAAGGTATTTATTAACTTTTATACTCCTATATAGACGACCCACCGGGTCGTCTCTACCTAATTCCCTATTGCTTTATTTAAAGCGTCCTCGCATTCTACGATTTTGCTTGCGACGAGCAACTGCTTTACGCTTCTGCTTTTGCAATGGAGTTTCAAAGTGACGTTTGGTTCTAACATCTTGGAGAATACCAGCTTGTGAAACTTGACGTTTGAATCTCCGCAATGCAGACTCAATACCTTCATTTTCACCTAAAACTACTTGCGTCATGCTTATGACTCCTTTTACTTGGTGTGGATACTTAAATACTAGCAGGCAATAGAAATCCAGCAGTTTCGAGCGATCGCTTTGAACTGCTGGAAACTAAGAATGTTGAATCGTGACAATGGTGCTTACAATTGGTTTAGTAACGGCGACCACCACCACGGTTTCCACCATCCCAACTTTCACGTGAGGGGCTTCTCTCTTCACGGGGTCTGGCTTTGTTGACTTTCAAATCGCGTCCCATCCATTCTGCACCGTCTAGCCCTTCAATCGCTTTGTCTTCGTCGGTGCTGCTTTCCATTTCTACAAATGCAAATCCTCGCATCCGACCTGTTTCGCGATCGGTGGGTAATTTGACGCTACTAACTCGACCGTATTCTTCAAATGCACGTTTTAAATCATCTTCCGTAACTTGGTAGGATAAGTTACCGACATAAATTGACATTGAGAAATCTCCAAAACCGGAATATGTAGAGAATTAGATTCGGAGAAACCCTTTTAAAAGCTAAAATGATTTTCACAGCCGAATATAAATCTTAGAAAGCCAGTATAGCAGATTATCTAAACTTGCTACCTCTGATTTTCGGTAGAAAGGTAACGGGGAAAAGGATTAAGGGGGACAAGATGTTACTCCCGCATTTCTCACAAGCAAAGCGATAAGCAGAGCTTAACGTCAAAGACGTATCGCATTCGCCATAATTTTTACCCAGGTTGGATTTCGGGCATTTTTGTTCGGTAAAATTTTGGAGCAGTACAAAATGCATAAATCTGGGTTTTATAAGGCTTTGAGAGACGTGGTGAGAAATCCGGGAATAGTTTGACCTTAATTAAAATGGCAAAAATTGCAGTAATACCGAAGTTAATCCGCTAACAAAATCAAAGAAACTAGGTTTACCTGTATTAATTTTGGTTTCACCTGGGGGAGTTTTGAGTTCAATAATGAAAGCTTGTGCGGTTTGGAATCCGTTTTGATTATTTTGAGTCTTAAACAGTTTTTCGGCTGCTTGTGCGTCTTGAAATGCACCTTCGCGATCAAATAATTGATAGCGAGCGATACCACGGGCAAGAAATGCACCTGCATAATCGGGTTTAATAGAAATTGCTTGGTTTAGATAATCTATTGCTTGCTGTTTGTTACCTTTTTCGGCTGCGGTGATACCCAAGGTATAAAATTCTTCTGGTGTGACAATTTGCGAAGGGATCCCCGACGCTCCTTGTAAATTAGCACCGTTAACTGTGACATTGGTTAACTCAATGCCATACAGATAAGCATTTCTCAAATCTGTTCCTACAATCGTTGCACCAGAGAGTTTTGCATAGTTTAAATTTGCACCAAATAAGCTAGCACCGCTCAAATTAGCACCTCGTAAATCTGCACCTGTTAAGTTTGCACGACTGAGGTTTGCACCTGCGAAATTGGCTCCACTCAAATCAGCACCTTGCAAATCAGCCATCACCAAACCAGCACCACTCAAGTCGCAATTTTGGCAATTTTTGGTAGCAAGTAATTGTTTGAGATGTTCGGAGTTTGCAGCTTGAGCAATTGTGGTGATGCTAACGGTTGTTAAAAATGCGGTTGTGGCTAGAATATGGATTTTCATAAACCCCTAAGTCGATATGTTCTACTTGATACTCAACCTTAACCCATGAAAATAATGTTTAGGGATAATTAAGTCAGTATAATTATTGGGGTTTTTAGGGGTTATGTGCTACCCGCACCACAGAGATAAAATTAATAAAGAGCTATTTTAGGGCTATTTTGGCTATTAACTTCCTTAAATAGCTGTTTTGATGGCGATAGGTTGAATCCAGCCGATAAATTTAAAGCGAAAGTTAAACCTATGGCAAGTAAGAGTTTTTCTAGCATTTGCAACAGTCCTCTACCACGCAAGAATCAATTAATCTGTAAATTTACTAATACTGAGAAATAGTTATAAATTACTACTAAATTTTTACTAAACTGCTACGACTGACTTACCCTTTAACTTACGCGATCGCGTAAGTTTAGCTAAGTGATTTCCGTCACCTCTATGTGTGACAAAACTATCTGTAATTGAGCAAACTATCTGAAAATACCAGACAGTAAACAATTAGGCTAAAAGTTAAGAGATTACAAAGTTAAAGTTACGGCATTATCGCGCCATTTAGATTTGCCCCATCCGTATAAGCATCATCTAAATTTGCTCCTTTGAGGTTTGCGCTGCTCAGATTGGCTCCTCTCAAGTCGGTGTTACTTAGATTAGCATTGGTTAGATTGGCTTTAGAAAGGTTTGCACCTCCCAAATTTGCACCGCTCAAATCTACACCACTTAAATTGGAATTGGCAAGGTTTGAACCTCCCATTTGAGCTTTTTGTAGATTCATGTTCCGCAAATCCTTGTTTGCTAGGTTAACTCCTCCGAGATTTTTGTTGCTGAGGTTGGTTTTTGGTGGTGAGGTTGATGGTTCTTTTAGCTGGGCTTTAGGTACTGGAGTATTTGTTGCGGTTGGTAATGTTTCAACTGGTGCTTCTGACAAGTTTGGATTGATAGTAGAAATTGAAGATGCAGTGTCTGATGAGGTGCTAGATGCTAAATTAGGTGGTGTTTCTGTGGTTTTAAGTAGGATGTAAACCATTGTTCCAGCAACTAGAACTGCTCCTGTAAGTACCGCAGCTAGGGTAAATATTAAGCCTTTGCGCTGATTTTGCTGGGACATAATGATTTTGGGTTATGTGAAATTGTTACGAGTATTAAGTATTGTCATTTAAAGTCTTTGCTTACTACGTAATACAAAAATGTATAAAATCAATATTTACTATTTAATATTACTTAAGTTTCAGCACTTGTTCGCAAATGGGTAAAAAATGGGACAGATTATTTACTGCCACATAACTACATAACTAAACTACGGTAGATATGACAGTCTTAAATGTAGGGCAATTTTGATTGCGGTTAGCGAATCGGAGAAGCCAAATGCTCTACTCGGAAGATTTAATTCAAGATTTGACTGTGGATGCAAATGCGATCGCATACTCATCCTATGCTTTAACTATCGCCAAGCTACAAAACTTTATTTCTCTCTACCTCCTAACTTCTCATCCTATTTAAAAATCAGAGTTAAGCAACTACTACGACGCAACTAATTTTAGTGTCGTCCAATGAAGAACTAATGATTAAACAACAAATAATACCAGGATCAAGTCTACCTCAAGTCGAAGATAAGCTGAGTTGCTGGCTTTCTTCAGCTTTAACCACTCGATTAGGAAAATTTTCCCAGTTTCTAACACTTTCTCAAACCAATAATCCTGTTTATTGGGGTGCTAATTTCTTCGGTTTGGATAAAGTCACAGTTTTCCTAAATGCCACAATCACAGAACAGGCTACAATATTACAGCTTTGCAGTCGCAAACTATTAGAAGAAGCTTACGCAATTGAAAAAGTCGGCTTACAATACATGGCAAAAATGGTGCTGTTGTCGGAAAGCACTCAAGAACAAATGCTTTACGCTTTGTATAGTGCTGATGAAGTCACCCACATAGCACAAATTAGTCGTTTTTTGCCAAAATCCCAAATTAATAATGAGCAAATTAAGCCATCAGAACATCCACTATTCCAATTTCTCATTAACATTGCCGACGCTCAAGACAAAGCAGTAATTTTGTTTGTCCTTCAAGTTGTCTTAGAAGGGTGGAGTTTGAGCCATTACCGCAGTTTAGCGATTGAGTGTCGCGAACCCAATTTGAGTTTAACTTTACAAGGATTTTTACTCGATAAAAGTCGCCATCATGGTACTGGTGTGATGTTATTCCACCAAATGTCCCTAACTCAATCGAGTCAAGAATTAATTGTGAAGACTCTAACTAAATTTTTACGGCTGATACAGCTAAGGCATCAATTGACTATTGACGCGATCGCACAGGTAAAAGGTTATTTATCGCGATCGCAAAAAATCCGCATCTTAGAAGAGTTAGACATCGAAAGCCATAACTATACTTGTCTAAAGTTTTTGCGATCGTTAATGCGAAACCCAAACTCAGGAGCAATTTTGCAGCAACTCGAAACAAAAGGTGCATTCCAACATTTAAATAGGGCTTGCTGATTAAAGATGAAACCCTTGTAGAAACAGTGATTGAGGTCGATAGGTTGGTAAAAAGTGCAAGAAAATCAGGTAAAATTGCTCAAAACCCTAACATAGGCATAGAAAA
>JAAUPE010000009.1 GCA_012034595.1 Calothrix sp. CSU_2_0
TTTTAGTTAGCGATCGCTGATCGAACTGAGTCGAAAAACTTGGTTAAGTTATTACTATTTTCTCTTCCTGAAATTGAGTTCAAAATAACCCACTATCATACCACAAAATATTTATGCAAGAGTTCTATTATCCTCAAGTGCGATACCTACGGTGGTAAACTACGCACTTGAAAAAACACATCTTTCCCTGGACGCTGTATTCAGCCAGTTTCCCCGCAGTTGCATCTTTACTACTTGTAATCTCCCTAATTTATGAAATTTTCTAACTGTATAATCAGGGAAAATTACGAAATAGCTCTAATATCTTCTGTCGCACTCGCTCTTTAACTACTTCTTCCTCAGTAGATAGTCCATCAACTAACATTTTATGTATCAATGGTACGCCCAACTCTAATTCTGATAAAAGTGTATGCTGGCTAAATACATCTTCTGGTTTACCTTCTAATATCAGTCGTCCTTTATCCATGACAAAAACCCAATCTGCCCACCGATAAACTAAATCTAATCATGGGTTGCCATCAATAAAGTGGTTCCAGTTTGATGAATTTTTTTCAAAGTTGTTATCAAGTTACGAGTATGTCTTATATCTAAATAGGCAGTTGGCTCATCCAATATCAATAGTTCCGGTTTTAACACCATCACATCAGCTATAGAAACTCGCTTTTTTTGTCCTAAACTTAAATGATGTACTGGTCTTTCTGCTAAAGCAGTCAGTTCAAATTCAACTAATGCCTGCTCTACTCGATCTTTAATTTCTGAGTCTGGCAAACCCAAATTACACAAACCGTAAGATATATCTTCTTCAACAGTAGAAGCTACTAACTGTTGTTCTGGATCTTGAAATACTAGTCCAACTTTCTGCCGTAATTTACCGAGGTAATTTCGATTATAACTTAACGGTTCACCACGCCAACGTACAACACCAGAATTAGGTTTATATAGACCATTAGCTAATAAAAACAGTGTCGTTTTGCCACAACCATTCTGACCAATTAATGCACATTTTTTGCTAGATGGAATCCTCAATGTTAGACCATTCAAAGCTGATTCCTGTGCCCCTGGATAGGTGTAATATACCTGCTCAAATTCGAGTAAATATTCCTGCATTTCGCCAAAATTCTAATCCGATTAATCCGACACAGCCGCAAATTGCTTCGATGATATATCTTGCTTGAGGACGATAGCGACGGGGATGCCAAACTCGAAATTCACTCACAAAACCCCGTGATTGCAATCCGAGAGAAAACTGACTATATTTTTGTAAGGTTCGCTGTAATAGTTGCCCGATTAGTAGTGCTAAACTTTTCATCCCACTAGCAAGAGTACGGTAGCCACCACGGGAATTTTGTGCTGTCCACAATTCACTGGCTGTGTTCAGCAGGATGAAAATAAACCGATACATTAGTAATAATAAATCGGTTAAAAGCACTGGAAATCGCAAGTAACGCAGAGTTTGTAAAATTTCCGTGAAAGGGACAGTTAACATGAGAAAATATAAGCAAGAAACAGAAGCTAATGCTCTGGTTAAAATTCCCAATGCTTGGATACTGCCACTATGACTGATATAAATATAGAAGTGTCCAAGAGTTACTCCGTACCATGAATCTAATTTAACACTTTGTAAATCAGTAATTGCAACTCCATTCACCATTAATGCTGGTAAACTCGTCAAACAAAAAACTATGGTGAATATTAACAACCGAAAATAAACACCAGCCGGAATTCTTGCATAAATAACTGTCCAAATACTCATCCAAATCACTATTAACATTTGTACTAGCGGATGGGTTGCAAGGGAAATAGCAAGGGTAGTAAATGCAAAAATTAGTTTATGTTCTGGTGGCAATCTTCGCAGTCTATTAGTATAAGCTAAAGTGTCTATTTGCAGGCTCATTCTTCATGTTTTTTTGGTTGTTGGGAACGTCCTTTATACAACCCAATTGCATAACCAACTACTCCCGCACCTAAAGCTGCTTGGGAAGCAAATAATAAGCTTTCTATTTCTCCACTAGCTGGTTCAAAAAATGATTTAAACCAGGGTTTATATTCGGGTTGTATATCATTAATAGCCTCTTCTGCTTTTCCATCAGCACCGGAAAACTCCCCACCTCGCACAAATATTAACGGTGCAACTGCTAAAGCTATAACTCCTAATACCAACAGCCAGTTACTTAACCCTTTTTTAGACTGATTCATTTCCTTGGGGTTCCCGTTTAATTAATTTCAACAATTCTAATTCTTGAGGATTATAAGATTGCAGCCAGTTCCACACCAACACAGTTAGCAATCCTTCACTAATTGCTAAGGGAACTTGAGTAATGGCAAAAATTCCGGCGAATTTGGTAAATGAAGCAATAAACCCACCAACAGGTGCAGGGAAAGCTAGGGTGAGTTGAATAGAAGTGATAATGTAGGTAAGTAAATCAGCGATCGCAGCTGCTAAGAAGATGGCTATTTTCTGTTGACCACCCAATTTGATTGTCAGATTATAGATCCAGTAAGCTATAAATGGTCCAGCGATCGCCATCGAAAAAGCATTTGCCCCCAGCGTTGTCAAGCCCCCATGTGCCAGTAATAAAGCTTGAAACAACAATACTAAGCTACCCAAAACCGACATAGTAAGGGGACCAAACAGCACCGCACCCAACCCCGTTCCTGTGGGGTGAGAACAGCTACCTGTGACGGAAGGGATTTTCAACGCTGACAGCACAAAAGTAAAAGCACCAGCCAAACCCAGCAGTAGTTTCAGTTCTGGGTTAGCTTGGGTAATGCGGGTCAGACTACGTAATCCCAGTAAAAAAAATGGCAATGCCACAATCCACCAAAAAATCGCCCATTGCACTGGTAAAAAACCTTCCATAATGTGCATGGCGTAGGCGGGTTTGGGGAAACCAACTACTAGATAAAAACTGATAACTCCCATTAGGCTTAGACTAGCTAAAGCCTGCTGTTTTCTTTTCAAAATCTGTACCTCGCAGATTTATGTGAATCTGATTAATTCTAATCGGCGGGCATTCTGACTCACTCATTTTTGGCTCACAGTTGCGGGACAGCGCCGGATTCTCACCGAACTTTCCCCCTTGCGTCCGATAGCGCAGCTTGCTTGCTTCCTATCAGAACCGATTGAACAGTTACTAAGACACTATAGCCATCTGCAATTTAAAGCAACATAAAATAACTGTACTTTTGTTAATTTTTGTCATCAACACTATGTGAAATATTGATAAAAACAGAAGCTTATAAGTCTGACAGCTTGTCGTTTGACTCCAAAAATATACCCAAGATAGTGTATTTGCATACAGGTGGATTGGAAAATTAATGGATAAGCTTTATTTAACAAAATATTTTGGTTTTACTTTAACAATTGCTATGTCTTTAAGTATCGCAGCAGAGCGATCGCTAGGTGCAGAAGTAATAAATATTACAGATAAACCAATTGTCGATATACCTCGAATTTCCGAGATTCAGCATCCTGATGGTAATGCTCAATGGTTAACCCAAGCTGCAATTATAGAAATTACACAAATCCGTCTGAATTCAACAGATAAAGGATTAGAGGTAATTTTAGAAACCAAGGATGGGAATAAATTACAGGTTACTAATACTAGCGAAGGTAATAATTTTATCGTCGAGATTAAGAATGCACAATTAAAGCTCGCATCTGGAAACTCATTTAGTCAAGAAAAACCAAATTCAGAAATTGATGAAATCGCAGTTATTAATCAAGATGCAAATACTATTCGATTAACAGTCAAAGGAGAAACAAATTTACCGAAAGTTGAATTATTTGATGGAGATGAAGGTTTAGTTTTTGGCATTTCTCCAACCCAAGCTTCCACTTCCAAACCACCCACAGAAAATCAAGAACCCATAGAATTAACAGTTACAGGGGAGGAAGATAGTTATCAAGTACCAGATGCAACAACTGCAACCCGAACTAATACCCCACTACGAGATATTCCCCAATCAATTCAAGTTATCCCTCGTCAGGTAATTGAGGATAGACAAGTAGTGCGTCTGTCAGAACTAGCAGATAATGTGAGTGGAGTTCAACCAGAACGGGGGTATGGGGGTGTATCTTCCCAAGGATATAGGATTCGGGGTTTCTTAACAAACTTTGAAACGTTGAGAAATGGATTTCCCGACTATGGTTATTTTAGTCCTCGTGATGTTGCCAATGTCGAACGGGTAGAGTTTCTCAAAGGTCCCGCAGCAGTGCTTTATGGGGGTAGTCCAACACAGTATGCAGGTGGAAGTGGATTGGTAAATACGGTAACGAAAAAGCCATTATCAACACCATACTATAATGCTAATTTAACGTATGGCAGTTATAACTTTATTCGTCCAACTTTAGATATTACAGGACCACTAACAGAGGATAAATCACTATTATATCGCCTCAATGTCGCCTATGAAAATGCTGATAGTTTCCGCGATTTTGTGAGGAATGATAGCTTCTTTATTTCTCCAGTGGTGGAGTGGAAAGTAGGAGAAAAAACCAAAGTTACTTTTGAATTTGAACATCAAAAATACAATCTTGCATTTGAGTCGGGATTTCCAATTAAACCTGAATCTCTCAAACTCCCAAGAAGTAGATTTTTAGGGGAACCTAATTTTGCCAATGGTAATTTTACCTTCAATTCATTTACTTATACCCTAGATAGTGAATTTAGTAAAAATTGGTCATTTCGTCAAGGTTTTAACGTCCTTGGAGCAAAATTAGATAACGGTAAATATTCATACTATGGTTCTTTAGAAGAAGATGGACGTACCCTTAACCGTTTCCTCTCAGCTTCCGACGAAGAACATGCAAACATCACTTTTCAAAACCAAATTTCGGGAAAATTTTCCACAGGTTCAATCCGGCATAATGTTTTATTTGGGGTAGACTTAGGCTACAACTTATTTAACTATATTTTTGCACCCGATTTAGAATCACCTATAGATATTTTTAATCCTCAATATGGTAGGATTCCTAACGCTATCGATGGAGGTGAACCATTTGGTCGAAAAATTGTTTCCCAAAATGTGGGGGTTTTTGCCCAAAATTTGGTCGAACTAACACCCAATCTCAAAGTTTTATTGGGTGGTCGTTTTGATTTTAATGAATACAGTCGGGAAGACAGAGTGACAAATGAAGTATTAGATGAACAATCAGATACTAGATTTTCACCACGAGTCGGACTTGTTTATCAACCAACAAAAACTACTTCCCTTTACTTTAATTGGACAAATGGTTTTTCTCCACAATTTCAAGCTAGAAGTCGCACAAATCAAATTTTCGATCCGCAAAAAACTGAGCAATTTGAAGTCGGAGTTAAACAGAATTTATTCAATGATAAACTTTCCGCAACTTTAGCTTTATTTCAAATCACTAAGCAAAATGTTCTGACATCCGATCCAGTAGATTCTAGATTTAGTATTCAAACAGGAGAACAGCAAAGTAAGGGAATTGAGTTAGATATTGCAGGTGAAATCTTACCGGGATGGAAAGTAATTGCTAACTATGCTTATATCGATGGTACAGTGACAAAAGATAATGTTATCCCTGTTGGCGATCGCTTATTTGGTGTACCAGAAAATAGCTTTGGTTTATGGACTACCTATGAATTTCAAAAAGGCAGTTTACGAGGTTTAGGAGTTGGTGTGGGATTATATTATGTTGGAGAACAAGAGGTGATATTACCAAATAGTTTTCAGGTTCCTAGTTATTTACGTGCAGATGCTTCTATATTTTATCGCCGAGATAACTATAAATATGCACTAAATTTCAAAAATATTTCCAGCGTAAAATACTACGAACTTGATGGTTATAATATCGATCCTGCACCACCATTTACAATGTATGGAACTGTGTCATTTGAGTTTTAATTGGTCTAATTTGCTATAGATATGTGCGGGATGAAATAATGAGCGATCGCAATAATTATAAAAGCCGAAATAGGTCTATCTGGGGAATATTTTTGCTGTTAATGTTGTCAGGATGTGGGAAAAATCTCGTTGCACCTAATCAAACTACAGCTAAAGTAGCGAAATATACCCCTGTAACCATAAAAAATTGCGATCGCACTATTACTTACAAGCAGCCACCACAGCGTGCCGTAACTCTAACCCAACCTGCTACTGAAGTGATGTTGGCACTAGGTTTAGAAAAACATCTAGTAGGTACAGCTTATTTAGATAACCCAGTTTTACCGGAGTATCAACAGGCATATTCTCAAATTCGGGTTTTAGCACCGAAATACCCATCAAGGGAAGTTTTTTTGGCAGTGGAACCAGATTTTGCTATCTCCACCTTTAAAAGCGCTTTTGAAAAATCGGCACTTGGTTTGCGGGAAGAGTTGGAAAAATTAGGTATTTATTCTTATTTACAACCAATACATTGCGATCGCTCAGAAGATAGACCAAAGCAGATAACAATGGATAATGTGTATCAGGAATTGCGAGAAATTGGAGGAATATTTGGAGTTAAAGAGAGGTCAGAAAAGCTAATTTATCAACTTCAAAAACAACTTAAATCAACTCAACAAAAGCTAGGGAAAGTAACAACTAAAAAACGGATATTTTGGTATGATTCGGAGAATCCACCTGTAACTGTTTCTAGTTGGGGAATGCCTAATCATATTATTGAGTTAGCTGGTGGTGAAAATATTTTTAAAGATATTACAAAAAAAGAAGCCTGGGTAACAGTTAATTGGGAAGATGTGATTGCACGTCAACCTGATGTAATTGTTCTCATTGATGCTACCTGGTCATCTGCAAAAGAAAAGCGAAAAATATTGAAATCTAATCCTGCTTATTCCCGACTAAAAGCAGTGCAACAAGATAAATTTATTGTTCTAGATTTTAGTTATACAGCACCGGGAATTAGGAATGTAACGGGAGTGAGAAAATTAGCAGCAGCATTGTATCCTGAGAAATTTAAGTAATGAAATTGCCTAATTTGTTTAGATTTAGAAAACAAGCACGCTATCAATCACTGTTATTCTTCCTCATTATCACCCTAATTCTCTCATTTACCTGTGCTGTCATGATGGGTCCAGTTCCCATATCCCCCCAACGTGTTTGGCAAGTTGCATTGTCCCAAATATTACCAGGATACACAGCAGATTTTTCACCCGCACAAGTACAAATTATCTGGTTTATCCGCTTTCCTCGGTCTTTATTAGCAATCTTAGTTGGTGCTGGACTCTCAGTAGTTGGTGTCACCATGCAAGCATTGGTACTTAATCCCCTTGCCGATCCTTATATTTTGGGTGTATCTTCTGGTGCATCGGTTGGTGCAGTTTCCGTAATTTTATTTGGTGTATTTTCGTCGTTTGGTATCTATGCAGTCTCCTTGGGTGCATTTGTTGGTGCGGTTTTATCATCCGCAATTGTGTTCTTTTTAGCATTACGACAGGGACGGATTTCCCCGACTAGATTAATTTTGGCTGGGGTAGCGATGTCCTATTTATTCTCCGCAATTACCAGCTTTATCACCCTGAAATCTGGGACAGGGGAAGCTGCACGTCGGGTTTTATTTTGGCTTCTAGGGGGACTTTCGGGGACTAAATGGAGTGATTTGACCTTACCATTAATTAGCTTGGTTTTAGGACTAGCATACCTTCTGCGAAGAGCGCGATCGCTTAATATATTGTTGATGGGGGAGGAAACTGCAATTACTTTGGGAATCGATACTGATAAATTTCGCAAAGAGTTATTTTTGGTGACATCTCTACTCACTGGTGTGATTGTTGCAGTCAGTGGTGCAATTGGTTTTGTGGGTTTGATGATACCCCATATTGTGCGTTTACTAGTTGGTTCTGACCACCGTCGAGTTTTACCAATTAGCATTTTAGTAGGAGGAGTTTTCCTGATTTGGTCTGACATTTTGGCTCGGATATTGATTGCACCAGAAGAATTACCCGTTGGGATTATTACAGCACTTTTTGGCGCTCCTTTCTTTTTGTGGATGCTCCAAAACCGTGGAGGAGAAAAATAATGTTACGAGTCGAAAATCTCAGTTTTAATATTCAAAATAATCAAATACTCAAAGATATTAGTTTAGAAGTTACAACAGGTGAATTTGTGGGGTTGATTGGTCCCAATGGAAGTGGAAAATCTAGTTTATTACGCTGTATTTATCGTGTTTATAAACCAGATAGGGGACGAGTAATTCTGAATAATCAGAATATTTGGGAAATCAGCACCCGTGAAATGGCACAAAAAACGGCTGTAGTTCTTCAAGAAGCTAATAGCGAATTTAATTTTACTGTTGAAGAAGTAGTGGCAATGGGACGCACTCCCCATCAAGATATATTCGAGCAGGAAACTATCAAAGATAGGGCAATTATTGAGGATGCTTTAATTCAAGTTGGGATAGAAAAATTTAAACAGCGAAATTTTAATTCTTTATCAGGAGGGGAAAAACAACGTGTTTTAGTTGCACGAGCAATTACTCAACAACCCCAGCTACTTATTTTAGATGAAGCAACAAATCACCTTGATATTCGCTACCAACTAGAAATATTGGAACTGGTCAAAAAATTGAATATTACTTGCATTGCTGCATTACACGATTTAAATTTAGCAGCAGCCTATTGTTCGCGGATTATTGTTTTATATTCTGGCTCTATTGTTGCTGAGGGTTTCCCAGAGTCAGTGCTAAATCCTCACCTGATACGTCAAGTATATAACGTTGAATCGGAAATACGAATTCATCCTCATACTGGAAAATTACAAATTTATTTTTTTCCCATTCATAGTTAAGTTCTACTAAGTACCATCTTGTTACAAAATTAGAACGTAGTATTTTCCAAACAATCACCCAATTCGTATCATTATTTTATCGTACACCTCTTCTAATATGACCCCTTATAAACTTGTCCTCAACTGTACTCCAAAGGTAAAAGGATCACCAAACCCAACGGTTGGAATTGGGGGTGGAAAGAAAAATCCAGAGGTAATATAACGGGTGTCAAACAAGTTATTTCCATACAAATAAACACCAGTTTTTTCCCATTCATAACCAATTCTGGCATTGACAACTGCATAAGGTTCTTGCTTAATTTGGTTGTCATCATCAAAATAAGTTAAACCATAACCACGTAATTCTGCACGGGCAAATATACCCCCAGAACTACGATATTGAGCAGCTAAATTGTAGGTAAATTGAGGTGCTAGGGGAACTCGATTATCACTCAAGTCTACACCAGTATCACTATTCAAATAATTTTTATATCTACTGTCTACATAACCAATTGAAGCAATTAAATCGAGTCCTTTGGTGGGTTTAGCAGTCAATTCAAATTCAACACCAGTTGCTTTGAGGTCAACATTATTCACACGTTCAAAAAAGCCGCTTCCATCAAATTGCAAAACTTGATAGTTATTGACATCGTTATGAAAAATAGATAGATTTGCCAGCAAACGGTCATCCAACCAAGCAGACTTTAAACCTACTTCATAGCTCCAGGTTTTTTCTTCCCCAAATCTCAGCGTAGATGGACTATTTGCAAGATAATTCAATCCACTTGGTCTATAACCTTTTGCAATAGTTGCATAAGCCATAACATTGGGATTGAATTGATATTTCAAACCAAAACGAGGAATAAATTCATCGCTACTGCTCTTTTCGTCTTGAAATGCTGGACGTAGGGGAGTTAAGCTACCATTTGCACTCACGGACTCATAGGTGCTATCAGAATATGCTGTACTGGATTCGTAGCGCAAACCCGCAAATAACGTTAATGGATTAATTGGTTTGTAATCTACCTGTCCAAACACCGCGTATGTTTGACGACTATCATCTCCAGTTCGTCGAAATCTCCCAAATCCCAAAAACTCGGCTTGAGAATCATCAACAACAAAACTACGAGACTCATAGTAAGCACCTAATAACCATTGAAAACGATCAGCAGTTTCTGGTGATTGTAATCGTAACTCCTGTGTCCACAATGTCGAACTAATATCATCAATATACTGTACACCTATATCTCCAGGAACAATGTTTTCCTGGGTAGTGAAACGACGTGCAGTAATGGATGTTGCTCGGAAAGCATCACCGTTGTAGCCAATTTTGAAAGCTTGCGTATTTGTACTTAGCTTATTGAAACCTTCAACCTGTAAATTAACTTTGAATGGATCAGGTGCATCCCGTCGGTTATAAGTAGGATTACCGTCATTTGTAAAGGTATTGTAACTATTAAAACTTATCTTCCAATCAGGTGTGGGTGTCCATAAAAGTTGGGCTTTTGCAGCGATACGCGATCGCTCTCCAATTGTATTGCCTGTGGCTAGGTTCTCAATAAACCCATCCTGGGATTTGCTAAACCCAGAAATCCGCAATGCGAGTTTATCGTCAACTAAAGCATCGTTGAGGGAAAATTGCAATTCGCGGCTATCATATTTACCGTAACCAACGGCAAATTTCACTTCTGGTTTTGGTGTTGCTTCACGGGAGATAATATTTACTACCCCACCAGAACTATTACGTCCATAAAGGGTACTTTGGGGACCTCGCAGCACTTCTACCCTTTCTAAATCAGTCAAAGCTAGGTCTAGGAAACCATTGTAGTCAACCGGAACATCATCAATATAAAAGGCTACACTATCTTGAGCAGTTAAAAAATTCTGGTTATTTAAACCCCGGATACTGTAGTAACTAAACTCCGTACCACCCGCAGATGTGGGGAAAAAGTTAAAGTTCGGTGTTTGATTAGCAATGTCAATTAAGGAATTTATTTGAGCATCTTCGATTTGCTGTCGGGGAATCACTGTTAAACTAAAAGGTACATCCTGTGCATCTTCCGGTCGTTTTTGTGCGGTAACGGTAAGTTCGATATCTGCTTTCTCTGGTGAAGACAAACTTAAAGTTAAACCATTAGTTGTGTTGACTACTTTTGCATTTGGTAAACCAGAAGTCCCTGTCACCATCACTCTAACTTTGTTATTTGACTCAATTTGGGTGACTGTGATTGCTGCGATTCCATCTGCTGGTTTATCAGCAAGAAATTCTTTCCCAGATGGTAATGCTAAAACTGCATTATTGATGTCTGCAATATATGTATTCCCATCATTGAGGGTATCAGCAATTTGTAGCGTACCATTGGGAGTTTCTAAAACAATTTCCACACCATCAGATGTTGGCTTGAGTTTGACTGCTGTGATTTGGGTATTTATTTGATTATTTTCTGGTGTTTGTCCCGACTGTACCAACAAATCCTTGGCTGTTGTGCTGGGAATCTGAATATCACTTAATTGGGTTATATTTGATGTTGGTGTTTGGGTATTTAATGTGAGTGCGTAGCTTGTGCGACGTAGCTTGCCCGACGCAAGTCGTAAGTCGTTTACATTGCTCTCATTACTAATGAAATTTAAAGTAGTATCATTTACTGTTTTTTCAGATGACGCTTGACTAACTTCTGCTGAGACACTCTGAGATGTAAGTAAATATATTGTGCTGACAATACCAATGCGTACACTAACATACACAAAATCATTAAATTTCAAAGCATCTTCTCCTACACCACTTGAAAACCACACCAATAGCTAAAACTCAGAGTCCAACAGCCAATGATGCACGCAGAAACTAAGTAAATATTGTTTACTAAATTCTTTCCGTGTGTCAAAAGACAGCCTGTCATATAATCTAGCGTTCTAACCGATTCCTTCTGCCTTTCTGCGGTAAACTCTATTTTTATGGAATTAAGCAATGGTTTGTTAACGCGATCGCTAAATTAAGCCAAATTAATTATAAATTACATCTAAAATATACCGAGGGATTTCGATAATTAGCTTCACGCTTGTAAGTGATGATGAAGTGGTATAGTCGCTAATGGTGAAAATGCCAAAATCAACCAAATCCACAACCACCAATTAGGAGCAAGTAAATCCTCTGGTTCTTTTAATAGTGCTTCTATTCTCTCAACAAAAAGATTTTGAGATGTAGAATTGAATGCTCCACAAGCTATAGGTGATACTAGGATTGGTTTGGTGACAACTGTTAATAAAGATTCAGCTAAAATGAGTGAATCTACATGATTTATAGCCCAACGATCGGCACGTAATTCTCGTAAAGCCAGAAGCTCTGAATACAAAACATTAGTATTTGGCAACCAAGCAGTACAGTCACGTATCCAACCTAGCCAGAAAAACCAGAAAGTATCTTGGTAGTGATAATGTGCTTGTTCGTGCAAGAGTACAGCTTCTAAATGCTCTCGATCCAAAAGCTGTAATAATCCTTCGCTGACTACCAATTTAGGGTGATAAAATCCGACTTGAGCGATGAATATATCGGAAATATTGAGAAGATGGGCAGAAAATCCTTCTAAGTCGATTTGGGGGTAATTATTAATTTTTTTCAGGAGATAATTAGCATCAAGTGTCGATATCAATAATTTCACTATTACCCAAAAGCAAAAACCCAAAGCAATACCTAGCTCCTTCGGAGCGGCTTCGCCAACGGCAAGCTTTGCTAACCCATAAGCGAACCATCCGTCCCAAAATCTAACGATGTGTCCTTGTGACTCCATACACACGACTGCAACTGAAGTTGTGAGCAAAAGTAAGGGAGGAAACAGAAATAATGCGATCGCACGTTGCCAACGTTCACTCCAACTTCCCCCTGATGCAGAGTATTTTGTCCTGATGTAGTAGGAACAGACCACAGCTACGACCATCATAACTAAGTGCATCACTTTGAGTCCTCCCTAGCTTTTCTAGCTGCTTCTACCAGTTTAGCGATCGCATTTATTTGCTCGCAGGTTGCTTCATCTAGATGGTCAGCAAAAGCTGCGACAATATCGGGATTACCCACTTCTAGGAATTTCTGCAATTCTTCATGAACTTGTAATATCTGCGCTTCTTCACGGGAGATCAAAGGTTGCCAAGAATGTTGGTGATTTGTTGTATCGGATACTAGCCAACCTTTTTTAGTTAAGCGATCAAGTATGGTTGCAACTGAAGAATAGGTTAATTCCCGTTCTGGATCAGTCATTATACGTTCATATATTTCTCTAGCTGTGGCAACACCTAGCGAAAAAACTATATCTAAGATTTCTGCCTCTAATTTACCTAATTTCAGTTTTTTGGGACGGTGATTTGGCAAAGGATTCATTTCTTTATGTATTTGTATGAGATTTCCTAGAGTGAATTAATAGTTGAGTAGTTTTTCCAAAAACATTCTTTAATAAATCAAATTTTACTATTTTTTTGTCTCATTAGTTATGACGCTAAGTCATATTTAGATATGACTTAGTGTCTTTTTACATTCGCTTGAATATATGGTCTGATAACCAGATATATATTCGTTTTTAGTTTTTATTCTCCATAATGACTGCTCACAACCTTACCTCTAAAAACTCGATAAAGGTAAGCATTGTAAAATAGTATGATTGGGATAAAAAAGCCCATGAATGTAATCATCAAGACTTGAGAACTAAGAGAAGAAGAAGCTTCAAAGATCGTAATTTTCATCGGAATTATGTAGGGACAGGTAAATGGGAAACTGCATCCACAGTCCGAATTTGTCCGTATACAGTCCAAGGTTGTCTTCCCACTTCTCGTACGATCCAACCAGACTCAACAGCGATATATCCTAAAGGTGCAGCAAATATCCAAGCACGCATTAACCAACGTTGTTTAGTGATATTTTCCACCGAAAGTTGACCTCGTAACCATTGAATAACACTCAACAACATTAATCCAAAGAAAAAGAAACCAATTCCGATCATGATACGAAAAGTGTAGAAAATAAGACTAATAGCATGAGGTCTATCTTCTGGTTTCCATTCTTTCAATCCCATGACTGGTTCAGAAAGATTAGGTTTCATTTCTAAAATGTAACCTAAAGCATTAGGAACATTTACTTCCCAATGATTTTTTTCTGCATTTATATTGGGTGCGGCTAATACAGTCCAATGTGCTGATTTTCCTGCGGGAATTGTATCCCAAATTGCTTCCATTGCAGCTAATTTTGTTGGCTGATTGTGATAGACTTCTTCACCACTAATATGACCAACAAAAAGTTGTAGAGGAGTAACAATAACGGCTAAAGCAAGAGCTAATTTGAGAGATTTACTGAAAAAATCTGCATAGCGATTTTTGAGAATATACCAAGCACTTATTCCTCCAATTACAAATAGTGCAGTTTCCAAAATAGCCAAAACCATGTGAAACCAACTATTCAATGCTGCGGGATTGAGAATTGCTTGCATAAAATCATTAACGATAAATTTACCGTTAACCATTTCTGCACCAGCAGGAGTTTGCATCCAAGAATTAGCAACAATAATCCAGAAAGAAGATAGACTTGCACCAATAAACACCATGATTGTGGAAAATAGATGTAACCAAGCTGGTACACGATTCCAACCAAATATCATGATGCCTAAAAAAGCCGCTTCTAACATAAATGCCATCGTGCCTTCAAAGCCTAAAATAGTGCCAAAAAAGTCACCGACAGCTACAGAAAATGGTGCCCAATTTGCGCCAAATTCAAATTCTAAAGCAACTCCAGATGCAACTCCACAACCAAAATTGAGGATGTAGATTTTAGACCAAAAACGAGCATGACGATAATAGTCAGGATTCTTAGTTAGTAACCACAAAATCTCAACAGCAACTAAATATCCTGCCATCCCAATTGTTAAGACTGGCCAGAGCATATGAAACACGCTGGTTAAGGCAAATTGTATGCGCGACAAAATGATAGGGTCTGATAAAAATCCCATAGAGACCTTTGTGTGTGAAGAGAAATTTACAGGGCAATTGATTGTAGATATAGCCCATATTTCTATTTATTACTTTTTTTATCTTTTTGTCAAAAGACAATTTGTCAGAGCGAAAAAATCTATTTTTAATTTTAATTTTGTATCTAAATATTCAAATATTTTTATCTTAAAAAAATTATGTTACCGATAACACTATTGATATTTGATGATCGCAAATCTTACCTTGCTTGTGTAATCTAATTAATAAAATGCAGCTATTGAAATCACATAAAAAATCAACCATAGCTTATACAATTAGCTATTTATAAAAATTCTGTAGAAGATGTATCAAAAAAATTCCTTTTTCATTGTTAATGGAAAATATGCTGTAGATAGGATTTAAACGTAACAACATTAAAAAACAAGTAATAAGTAATGAATCATAAGTACGTTTTGTAACGAGGATTTTACCCCGACACAAAACAAGCTGTCTGTAGAGATAAGGGAATTAACCCCCAGACTTTGTTAAAAAAATATTAAATTTGCAATTGACAAAATTAATCAGAATTTTTAATTTTAACCTTTGATGAGTTGTACTTTGAGAGTCTGACAAGCTGTCTTTTGACGTTTAAAAAAATATAGGCGAGTATAGTAAAGTTTTAGCCAAGATTAAACATCTTATTTGACTGGATTAGAAAAGAAAGCTAGTAAATATACCGTTGTCAAAATATATATAAAAGAAGCATGACAATTTTAACTCCAGATAGTTCAGTAAATATTAAGAACAAACAGGAAAAATTAATACTTTCTTTACCACTTGATAAACCAGATCATGCAGCACAAGTATGGCTTTATTCTGGTTTGTTTTGGATGGTAATCACAATGCTCATTGGTTTAGTTGAAGCGATTAAGCTATTCTATCCTGAGTTTTGGCAAGGAGTTCCAGCCTTAGCTTACGGCAGATTGCGTCCTGTACATATCAATATCGGCGTGTTTGGCTTTATGTCAATGGGTTATTTGGGTGCAGCATTTTACATGGTTCCTCGTCTTACCCAAGCACCATTATTTTCTGAACGATTGGGAACCCTGACAGCTTGGGGATGGAATTTTAATTTGTTGGGTGGATGTTTAGGCATTCTGATGGGGTTTAGCAAAGGGCAAGAATATACGGAAATTCCTTTTCCCTTTGACATGATAATTTGCCTTTTAGAAATTGCGATCGCCGGAAATTTATTTTCCACTGTTGTCTTGAGGAGGGAAAGAAGACTGTATGTATCTTTGTGGTATATCTTACTAGCAATTATTCCTTTTCCAATTTACTACACCTTGGGAAATGCCAATAAATTCCGGGGAATCGAAGATGCGATCGTGAACTGGTTTTATAGTCACAATTTATTTGGAATTTGGTTAACCACATTAGGTTTAGCAACACTCTACTATATCGTTCCTAAACAAGTTCAAAAACCACTTTATAGTCATGCAATTTCCTTTGTAGGGTTTTGGACATTGGCTGCTTTTTATCCCTGGAATGGGGGTCATCACGTAATTTGGGGACCTGTTCCTATGTGGGTAATGTCTGCCTCTGTAACAGCATCTTTGGCAATGTTTATTCCTGTATTTGCCACTTTTGTTAACTTCGGATGGACAGCATGGGGGACTTGGGATATTGCCAAAAAAGATATCGGATATCGCTTTAGTTTACTTGCCTATTGTAGCTATGTAGCAGCTTCTTTATGGGGCTGTACTTTAGCTGTAATGTCTTTAAATGCGACTTTGCATTTTACAAATATGACTATTGCCCATGTACACATGGGATTTTTGGGTTTTGGCGTGTCGGGATTAGCAGCATTTATATATTTCTATGTAGAAAAATCTCGCAAACTTAAATATTCTCAAGCTTTGGCTGAATGGCATTTTTGGTTAACAGTAGTTGGGGTTTTAGGTTACGTAGTTTCAATGGGTATTATTGGTTGGATTGAAGGTAATGAATGGGTTGCTGGTAATGCTATTCAAGGAACAATGCTTTTGCGAAAGCCTTACAATATCGCCAGAGCAATTAGTGGTTTGATTTTGATAATTGGTCAATTGTTATTTGCATTTAATGTTTGGAAAACAGTTTCTCCGAAAGCAAATATTATTGGAACTGAATCTGAGATGGTTTTAAATTCTCATACAAGTAATTAGGTAGTTAGACGGGAACATTCATTAATACAAATTCATCAATTCAATAACCATGAGATTTATTCGGACATTTCCAATTATTATTGGGCTATCTATTCTTTTCGGATTAGCATTTAGTGGTTTAGCTGTTCTTCCAGCATTTACTCCATCTGTAACCAAACCTAGTCCAGGTTTGGTTGCTTACAGTCCCTCAGAACTTCGAGGAAGACATATTTACGTTCGTGAGGGTTGTGTTTATTGTCATTCCCAACAAGTACGAAATGTTGCTGCTGATTCGGGGATGGTGGATGCTTTTGGAGCATCTAAAGCTGGAGATTACTATTATGATCAACCTCATTTATTGGGGACAATGCGTCAAGGACCTGATTTATCAAATGAGGGGAGAATTTGGCGTAAAGATATAGGAGAACCAGCGAGAGAATATTTGATTGGACATTTTATTAACCCTAGAAATTATAATCCAATGTCAATCATGCCTGCTTATGACTATCTCTCGAAGGAAGAATTATCTGATTTGACAGATTATATCCAATCTCTGGGAATATGGAAGGAGCAAGTGGGACAAATTAGTTCTCAAGTTGATTCTAAAGAGGCTTCATAATGTTGATATTTAATTTATTGAATTTTCTATTGGCTGAGATGGATATGACGGAAAATACCCCACCTCATATACATGGTAGTTGGTTTGGTGTTGGTGATGGTACGGTGATTATGTGGCCTCTTGTATGGACTTTACTCCCGATTGGCTTATTCGCCATAATTAGTTTAATTTGGGCGGCAAAAACGGGTCAGTTTCGTGATGTTGAGAAAATTGCCGAACGACAATTAGAATTGGAGGATTAAAGATGAAAATTCTCGTTGCTGCTGATATTTCTCCAACAACAATATGTGTTGTCGAATTTTTACAAAAATGGCTGAAATTAGCTGCTGTTGATTTAGTTGAACTCATGGTAGTTCATGTTTACGAACCGGAATTAGATTATGAAGAGTCAGCACCAGAAATAACTAGGGAGATTTCACCGATTTCTGAGAAGGAACTCAAACATATATTTCAACCATTGAGTGAAATTTGTAAAATTAAATATATTATTACCAATGAAAAACACGGCGATAGCATTTTAAGTCGCGGCTTGGATGTTGATATGATTGTAATGGGTCGTCGTCGTCGCAATCAATTGGAAGAAATGGTTTTAGGTAGTCTGAGTCAATATGTGCTGCATCGCGCAACCTGTCCAGTCATAATTGTACCCGAACCAACTGCTCGCCAAGTCACTCAAAAAGTATTACAAATTGAGTCCTTCCCCGCAACACCAAAACCGACAATATCGAATGAAGCATTTGCCCGTTTAAAGGTGTTAATTTACATTGCGAAAGTGGATGGTAATCTTGATGAACAAGAAAAAGCTCAGTTGAAAGGGGGACTACAGGCTGAATTACTTCCTGATGATGTTAGCTTTGAAAATTTGCTAAATTCTCCGATAAATCTAGAAGAAGAACTCATAAAAATCACCTCGAAAGAAGAACAAGAATTAACTTACTATGCAGCTTATATCCTTGCTAATTCTAAAACAGAATATCATCCAGATGAGATGAAAGCTGTTAACTTAATTCTCGAAAAATTCCAGATAGCACCTGAAAAAGTCGAGCAACTAGAAAACCTAGTTAACAAAAGCTTTGATTTCCAAAATGCCAGTATAGTTCAACCAATTGATGATCCAAAACTGCGAAATGAAGTCATCGAACTGAAAATTTTGCGTTGCGCGATCGCAACTTCTGTTTTAGGGGGTTTTCCTTCTCCGTTGTTGAGTACCTACACAGAAGCAGCAGCTTTTGGATTGCAGACATCCCTAATTTCCGAAATTGCTGCTTTGTGGGGACATCAAAAATTCAAACCAAAACCACTTTTAGAGACAATGGTGGTAAACCTGGGATTGGTATCTGCTTGGTTAGTCGCTGTTGATATCACCAAATTGGTTCCTAAATTAGGAAGTGCGATCGCATCTGCGGATGCTTTCACGGCAACTTGGGCAATGGGTAAAGCGGCAAATTCCTATTTTAGCAGTGGGCAGCAGTTAGATAAATCTGCTTTGCGCCAAACTTTTAGACAAGCAAGGAAAGAGGGAGACGTTGTTTATCAACGCAATCAAAGTGCTATTTCTCAACAACAAAAAGTCCATGCAACCCAAATCAAATCTTTGACGGAAGACCTCAGAGCGGGTAGGTTAATTTTGGAGGAGTATCAAAAACAGATTCAAAAGCTATTAGTAACTATTAAGCAACCAAGTTATTTGTAAATGGGTTTTGTGAGTGCGATGCAGAAGCTAACATCCTTTGTGAACGCTCGACTAACAGTATTTATATTACAAGTGAACTACCCCACCCTAAAGAGGGATGGGGCTTCCAATTTCAACCGGGACAGCCTTAGATACGGAAGATTTCCTTCCAACCCTTGGACTTACATCCCGTCCATTGGCAGTAGCGCTAGTTCCTAACGCTAATAACCTTATACCTTCATCTCGGATATTGATAGCCGCATTTACATCTCTATCGTGCTTAGTGCCGCAACTAGAACAAGTCCAACTACGCACATCCAGAGGCAAACTACCAACTTGATTGAGGCATACATGACAAGTTTTACTCGATGGGAAAAATCTACCAATTTCCAGGTATATTTTACCGTCTCTTTCTGCCTTGTATCTGAGTTGTCTGGTAAATTCTGACCATCCGCAATCGCTGATAGATTTAGCGAGACAGTGATTTTTTACCATATTTTTGACCGCCAGGTTCTCAACAACGATGACTTGGTTTTCGTTCACCAGTTTGCGAGATAGTTTATGCTGGAAGTATGACCGACAATTTGCAATTTTTTCGTGAACTCGTGCCACAATACGACGTGCTTTGTAACGTCGATTTGAACCTTTCTGTTTACGAGAGAGCTTTTGCTGTTTGCGTTTAAGGTTCTTTTCCCGTTTCTTTAAATGTTTGGGATTGTCAAATTTAGAACCATCAGACGTAACCGCAAAATGCGTTAGTCCAACATCAATGCCAACAGCTTTCCCTTCTGATTTGATTTCAATATCTGGCAATCCGTCGTCAAACAGCAAAGAAGCATAATATTTTCCTGCACAATTCATGCTAACTGTGACGGTTTTTATCTTTCCATCAAATGTACGGTGAATCTTTGCAGGAACAACACCTAATTTTCCAGGAAATTTAAGTGACTTCTTGAAAACTATTTGGGAGGCGAAGCCCCCCAAATGTTTCCGCTTATTGTCAACAATTTTGACGTTTTGAGGATACTGAATTGACTGTTTGTCGTGCTTTGATTTGAATTTTGGGAATGATGTCCTTCCTTCAAAAAATTGATAAATGATCTCGAAAGATTGAGTGAGACACTTTGAAGAACTTGACTATAAGTTTCACCAAGCCATTCAAACTCTTTCTTTAGCGCAGGCAATCGGCTGTTCATCCCAATCTGAGATAAGCCCTTGCCTGTTTCTTTGTAAAGTTCGTTCGTTGCGTTTAGCGAATTGTTCCAATACCAACGAGCACAACCAAAAGCTTTCGACAGCAATTGTTTTTGCGGTGGGGTTGGATAAATTCTGACTTTGACAACGTTTTTCATGTCTTTATTTTATCATGAATCGTATTTGTTTTAAACACAATATTTGAATAAAATAAAATATAATTAGACGCTGGATAGAGCGTCTGTTACTATCCATCCCCAGCTTGTAGAAGCATGGGGAATTCCGCAAATTTCGTTAAAAATGAAGACTGGGGATATTTATTTTTCCATCTTTCAGCGATGGGTTCTGTCCGTTCCCAGTGAACGTGGGTATGTGTGTATAATTTTTGTGCTTTGGCTAAATCCCCAGCAATGACGGCATAGGTGAAAGTTCTGGTATTACGATAGGTTTTTGGCTTGAATCGGCATAAAACTTGGTTTAGCGATCGCATGAACAATTTTCTCACAAGCCATCAAAGCACCGGACAAATTTCGTGCGGTTGGTCCGATTTGCAACGCAGCGAACCCACCCATAATAAATAATTCGCAACCGCGCCAACGCAGACATGTATCTAATACTGGTAAACCATTGATTACGGGAATTGGGTAAGCTGCGAAAACTTCCTCTAATAATGGTTCAGTGGTCACATCGAACTTAGTACCTGTAGATAGCCAAATGCGATTGAACTCATGGATATTCCCATCACTACATTCCACTAACCAACTATTTCCCAACCATTCAAGCTTCACCACTTGACAATTCTCATCAATCGTGAGATTCCCATTTCGTGCTTCTCGTCGCAGTTGCATACCCATAGCAGGAGTCACTGAACCACCGTTACGAGCTTGTTGAATCATGGCAAAGCGTTTTTCTAAGTCTGATTCGGCAAAAAAACCTTTGAGATATTTTGGTCCCAACCAACCCGGTTCAGCATCAAATAGTTTTTCTTGGAGTTGTCTGCGGATAATTAAATTGACTTTCGCTCCCTTCGAGATTCCCCCTACTGCCAAATGTCCACTAGTTAAACCCCCACCAACGATCGCAATCTTTTCCCCCGCAAGTTGTAATCCGCGTAAGTCAACTTTGGTAGAGTGACAGAGTTTGTCTTGGGGATACTCAGACTCAATTTTTTCAACCCAATTAGGTATTTGCTCTTTAGAATTTCCAGTCGCCAAAACCACCCGTCTTGCTACAATTGATTGTCCATCTTGTAACCATAACCGAAAGTTATTTGCAACAGGTTCAATGCGAGTTACTCCCAGGGGAATAACTCGATTCTCCAAATCCCATCGAGAAATTACATCCATGCACAAATCTTGAAATAACTGAGTTCCTGGCAAATCGTAGGGAGGAAACAGTTCACTAGAACGCGATTCGGCAAACTTTCGCAGGGCAAAACGATTCGGATCGGGATGGTGTACCGCAGGCGATCGCAAGTGAGGTATATTAAAGGCTGCAAATTGATTTTCCCAGCGACTCATCCATCTTCCACTAGGGTCAAATACTACAAATCTCTCCCGCATTTTCGGATGTTTTTGCAATAGATGGGTGACTAACATCAGAGCATGGGGACCACCCCCAATAATCGCTAGGCTAATTTTATCGGGTAATTGTGGTGCTATGGTTTCCATAAAAATAAAATCATATTCAGAATCATTGCGATTATCATTATTATGATAGCTTTTTTCTATACTGCGATCGGTTAGCTATTAGAGGGTGTTTGAAAAGTCGGGAAGTTTGTCAAAAAGTTCTCTCAGTATACGCTGTGAATAGATGTGGACATAAGGGTGAAGTTGATATGTGGCAGGTATTAAATGCAATTTTCTACATCTTGGTTGAAGCAACTGTTTATGCAATGGGTAATAAATTTTCGCCGTTAGATTGTCCAAGTGGTTTTGCGACCAGAAGAAACCAAAGGGTTTGTTTTACTCAAAAAATGTTGGGTTGTTGATTAGTCACCTTTTCCGAATGAGAAGAGAAAGTATTAAATTGGAAGTCAGCCCGTCTTTGACAAACAATTTGAAAACATTCTGGTGGTGTAATCGGTAGATTTTGGAGATAGCAAAAAGCAGCTTGATATCCATGTTCCAAAAGCAATACCACATCTATTTTCGGATTATAACTATCTACTGCTTGAAGTATATGACCATTCATAAAATGTCTTTGCATCAGTACCGTATCAGGTGCTGCTAACCAAGCATTGAGGAAAGGTGCAAGATTACAACGGGGAACAAAATGAGATGGAAATGTTTCCCCAGAAATACCTAGATGAGGCGAATTAGTGCTACAAACAACCACACCGCGATCGCATTTAAGTAACCTAACCAAGAATTATACCCAATGGCGATTAAGTTAGTAGAAATGAAGTTTTGTTGCCAATCTTGGAGATTTATTTCTGAGGTCATCCGATGTTAAACTCCTATTAGTTAGCTATTACTTAAATTCGTGCCACCATAACTGTATTTTTTTCGATTTTTGTTTTATAGGTTGACAGAGGTTTAGTCGCTGGTCCATTTTGAACTTTGCCTTCTGTAGTAAATTCAGAAGCATGACAAGGACATAAAAAAATGTTTTCTTCTGCTTCCCAATCTACAGTACAACCAAGGTGAGTACAAATTGGGTTAACTGCAATTAATTTTTTAATCTTAGATGTTCCAACTACTAAAACAGTACCTAAAGCAGTTTTTTTTCGCAAGATTTGACCCTTTAGATCGAGTTCTGCTACTGTCCCCAAAGGAATCCAATTTTCGTTTTTCTTAGGTTTAGGTTTCTTTCCATAAACTACAGTTAGGAATAAAGGGGAAAGGCTTAATAATAAGCTCACACTCAATAGATTTACAAATTGACGACGTTTCATATTTTCAAGTAATACTTTGTGATTATTGACATCAAGCGTAGTAAATAATCCATACAAAATAACTAAGCATATCCCTAATTGATTGCACTTATTTACCACGCAATTTAATTACATACACCCTATATATTTAAAACTTAATAAAATGGCAAGCAAAACAAAATATTACTAACTAATTTGGTAAGCTATTCCGTAAACGACGCAGACAATTAATAGATGCAACACAATCACAACCAAACATCTTTACAGCAGCATCACTTTCTTCATCTGTTACACCGAGTAATGCATCTTGATTGTTTGTATCGGTTTCATCAATTTCTGGATTACCCTTTTCAAAGCAGATAGCTCCTGTGCATTTCCACAGAAGAATTTACCAACTTTTGTATGTTTAATACAAACTCTTTGACTATCTGCTGATACAGGTGTTACCGTAGCGTCGGGACGTTCTGTTGGTTGTACGTTTCTAACTGTTTCATTCGCTACAGCAATTTTTCCTGTCATTAATAATGAACCCAGAGAAATAAATGCCAAAGGTTTACTAATTAGGTGTGAGAATATTTTGTGCACTTAGTTTTCCTCAATATACAGAAGTTACAAACATCATCATATTCTAATCATTTTGACTCAATTCGTCAGTATCAAGTTCCTGAGATTAATCAGTTATAGTACACTTTTAATATTTATTTTTGATTTGCAGATGATGCGTTTATCCTATATCTTGATTCGGGAAATATAACCAGAAAACTCATCCCAATGTTGGCTTACTTGCTGGTAACATTCAATCGGTGTCATCACAGATTTTTGCAAAATATCTACTTCAATTTGCGAACCCTCTCTCGCTAAAATAATCATGTCCTGTTGGGGATTATAACTATCAATAGCTTGCACAATTCTAGTAATTATTTCCTCCCTAACCATCCACTCATGTAAATATGCGACAAGTTCTGGTTTAGCTAAAAAATGGGTACCCACAACCTCATCCGTAGTCTGATATTTTCCACGGACACGAGGAAAAGGGACGTGGGGTAAATCTACTTTTTGGATCTGACAAAAAACAGCCCCCCGTCCTACTTTGGAAAAACCTTTCCAAGCTGTATAACCAATTAATAAAAAATTGGTGAAATTTAGTTCTTTCGACAAATTAATTATTCTCCTTTATTAACACTTGCTTCCTCCCGTAAAACTTTTGCTGCATCCACCATATTTTTAATTGATGGAATTACCTCTTCCCAGCGACGAGTTTTTAGTCCACAATCGGGATTTACCCAAATTTGTTCAACTGGTAAATTAGCTATTCCTGTACGTAATTGTGAGAGCATTTGTTCGGTAGTGGGAACTGCTGGACTATGGACATCATATACCCCATTTCCTACTTGTTTAGAATACCCTCCATCTGTGAGTTCGTAGAGAGTCTCATTATTACTACGGCTATTTTCAATCGATAAAACATCCGCATCCAAACGTTCAATATGGGTGATAATATCCCCAAATTCTGAATAACACATATGGGTATGAATTTGTGTTTCTGATTTGGCAATTCCTGCACTTAATTTAAATGAATCTACAGACCAAGATAAATACTCATTCCAACGCTCTTGTTTCAAGGGTAAACCTTCCCGTAATGCAGGTTCATCAATTTGAATAATCTTCGCACCTGCTGCTTCTAAATCTGCAACCTCATCCCGTAAAGCTAAGGCAATTTGATAAGCTTGTTCCTGACGAGAAATATCTGTCCTTGTATACGACCAATTTATCATTGTCACTGGACCTGTTAGCATTCCTTTGACTGGTTTTTCTGTCAAAGATTGAGCATATTTAAACTCTCGTACCGTCATCGGTTGAGTACGGGTAATATCTCCATAGATAAAAGGTGGACGTACATATCTACTTCCATAGCTTTGTACCCAACCATGTTCGGTAAAAGCATAACCAGAAAGTTGCTGACCGAAAAATTCCACCATGTCGGTACGTTCAAATTCACCATGAACTAAAACATCGACTTCAGCGTCTTCTTGCATTTTAATACAGTCAGCAATTTGTGCATCAATTGCAGTTTGATATTCAGCTAAAGATATCTCCCCTTTTTTGAATTTTACCCGTAGTTGTCGGACTTCTGGAGTTTGGGGGAAAGAACCAATTGTGGTAGTAGGGAAGGGAGGTAGGGGAAGTTGTCGAGCAATTCGTTTTGAGTAGGGTAAAGCACGTTCAAATTCATCAGTTTTGAGGTTTTTAAGTTTACTTTGTACCTCTGAATTTCTAGGACTAAAGTTGTAAAATTCTTGCTGTTTGGATTTAATTAGTTGTATTTCCTGGGAAGTATCCACACCAGAAATAGTTTTTGCAAGTAGGACAATTTCTTGTAGTTTCTGTTCCGCAAAACTCAAAACATTTCGCAAAGCTTCGGGAAGATTTTTTTCCCGTGTTGCGTCGTAGGGAACAAATTGTAAGGATGCGGAAGGTTGAATTGTAAATTCCTTCACTACCTCTTTGATAACTTCTAGCTTAGAAATGATTTCTTCAGGACGAATTTGCCAAATATTTCTTGCATCAACTATTCCTAATCCCAAACGTTTATCTGCGGGGAATCCATAGTTTTAATTAGCTCGAAATTTCTTCCCCTTGTCAAATCCAAGCTAATTCCATTTACAGGTAATTCCATCACCCAATTATAGGTTTCACCTAAATCATCAAAATAGGTGACTAAATTGATAAATAACCCGACTTCCGCTAAGGATTCATAAACGGTTTGGTAATGTTCTTGCCAATTATTTGCATCGCTTAAAACCAGTGCTGGTTCATGTATTTGTACTTCCTGAATTCCTAGAGATTTTAACTCCGTGAGCAAGTTTATATACAAAGGAATTAATTGGGAGATTGCTCGATCGACATTTACCTCTAACTTACTCAAGCGTAACAATGTACAGGGACCAAAAATGATGGGAATCGCTCGTTCACCTAATATATTTTGAGCGCGAGTCACCCGTTCGATAAAATCACTCCAATCAACAGCTAAAATGCTCTCAGGAATTTCTGGAACTAAATAATGGTAATTTGTATCAAACCATTTTGTCATCTCCAATGCGGGTATTCCTTCCTTACCCCTAGCCATTGCAAAATAACGCTCTAAACCGGAGAATTGCTGAAATCTTTCGGGTATTAAACCAAATCGAAATGTCCAATCCAAAATATGATCATAGAGTGTTGTATCTCCCACTCCAATTTTATCGATACCCGCATCTAATTGAGTTTTCCAATTAGCTTCCTCAATATCTCTGACTGTTTGTAAAAGCTGTTCTGGCTGAGTTTTTCCGCTCCAAAAAGCTTCTAATGCTTTCTTGACTTCACGATTTTTACCAATGCGAGGATAGCCTAATGTGGCTGTTTGAATAACCATACTTTCCTTGTAGATAAGTGTAAACAAAGATATTGCGATCGCAACATCTGTCAGCATCGTTCGAGATAACTCTGAATGTAATTTTTTCAATCAGAAAGCTTATATCTGCATAGCCTAACCAGCAGATATGGAACATGAATTACAACTGTAATGCTGATGAAATAAAATACCAACCGTCAACCCCACAAGTCTACAGTGAGAATGATTCTCATGTCAAATTTAATAGAAGTAATGACGATAGAAATCCAGAGGTTTTAGCATTGCAATTTCATGATGAATTTTTACTATTTAATCCGAAATGCACGCTACAGCTTTGCAAAAACAAAAGCTCATGGAGTATAAAAAATTTCAAATTTAGCAACTAATTAAGTTTCACCGAATTGGATGAAGTTCTTTTCCGTTTTCCACAGGAACAGCAACAACAGGAATCCGCGCTAAAATTCCTTTTTTCAAGGGTTCGGGACGTTCCGACCAAGGTAGGGAACCTTCAGGATGGATGTAATATTTTTCTGCACAATCGAATACACCCTGAACCTCTGTGGGGGTTAATTCAGGGGAAATATCACCAAATAGATAAGTATTTTTACCAGGTGCAGCAAAACAAATAACACAGGAGCGATTGCAAGCGCTCATACATTGCACAGGTTCAAGGACAACTTCCCGATTTAACTGCCACTGTGAATAATCTACTTGTAAACTTTTCAGTAGCTTTTCGCCACCACTTTCTCCAACACGCTTACCATTCTCCCACTTACTCGCACAAGTGGTACAAACAAAGATTTTATGGACGCTCATCTATACCTCGTAGATTGTCGCTTGGTTTCTGTTCACTTACGGCGGGCATTCTGACTCACAAGGTGATAATTTATCACTAATTTTTCCTTGATTACAGCTGCGGGACAGTGCCGGATTTTCACCGAACTTTCCCCGTTACCTCTAGTGACTGCTTCCCACTAGAACCGCAACAATACCGAATATAACATAAAAAAATTACATTGCCGAATGTTACACAATATTACTAGTTATTAGGGAGTATAGTGGTTTATGGATAAAGATAAAATCTTTATTAAATTTTGCGCGTAAAGAATTTACGTATGAAGAAGTTTTGTAAAAACTAGTGTGAGACAAGATGGGAAAACCCAAAACACAAGCTCCTATTCGGCTTTCTAAAGTAGCAGTAACATTAACGACCCTAACAACTAGTATTAGTCTGGAGAATTTTAAACGAGCCGAGGCTAATGTTGTTCAAGCATCCCAACCTGCCGAATTTGCCGCATCTGAGTCCCAATCAATTCCCTTGGGTGTGCAACCGATGAGACCGAGATTTTGCGAAGCTGATTTGAAAAATGGGATTACTTCGATTGTTAATAATCCGACTTTTAAGACAGCAAAATGGGGAATTGTCATCAAACCAATTGCGGAACCTGGAAGTCTTTATCAACACAATCCCAATATTAATCTTATCCCCGCATCAAATATCAAACTATTGACGACAGCAGCAGTATTGCAGTTTTACACTGAAAACCGTCCAGAAAAACTGGCTTCCCTGGGTGATTTGCTAATTGCGGTGAATCGTTACAGCAACAATCCCAAAGCAAACATGCTATTGCGTCGCATTGGAGGGAAAAAAGCCGCAATGACTGCTCTTGCTAATCTGGGTGTGGACACTAGTGCTTACCAACAAGTTGATGGATCGGGATTATCTCGGAATAATCGTGTGACCCCATCCACATTAGTTGGAGTGTTAGAAAAAATGTATATTCGTCGTCCCAATGAAATTAACGCAGAAAATTCATCATTACAAAAAATACAAGCAAAACGAGATTTGTTTTATAACTCTTTAGCGATCGCTGGAGTTAACGGAACCCTACGGGGTCGTTTTTTAAATACCCCAGTTCAAGGACGACTCTTCGGTAAAACCGGGACTTTGCGGGGGGTTCGCTCCCTTTCTGGATACCTGGAAAATCCCGACTATGGAACCATTGCCTTTAGCATTGTGGTCAATCAACCTGGTCAGTCAGGACAACGATTAACCCAAGCCATCGACCGGATTTTGTTGAAAACCTCCCAGGTAAATCGCTGCTAATTTTTCCTTGCAGTCTCCTTCAACCATTGAATGATCGACTCTCCCATTGCCTCACCACCCCCGTTGTGACCAGTCACGACGGTTGGAAATTGGGGCATCGAGAAAATACAATTCAGCCAAAACTGAAGCGCGAACGTTGGTGTCTTCCGCACCCGATAGAACTAGGAGATTGAGGTTATCTTTAACACCTCTGTCGTGGAACTTTCCAGATTTTCTGCCACTTCACCACCAGTCATGGCTGACACAACTGGTATCCCACTTGCACCACTGTTAAATAAAATCCAAGTAGCCACTGTTACTTCTCCAAGTCTACTAGGCAAATGTTTTAACCAAAAAACTGATAAAAGACAAGTGCCATTAATACCTCATCTCAATAGAATTTATGTTCTCAATCAGCAACGCCTAATTTTTTGTTGAGTGTGCAACTATTTTGAATCATAATAATTATCATACTCAATCCTAATTCACAGTTCAGGTTATGAATCAACTATTTAGTCCCCGCATCTCCGTTGAACAAGTCGAAGAAGGTTTCCAGCTTGCTCCCAAATTTGATGGTAACGGCTTGATTCCCGTAGTGACAACGGATGTGAATACTGGTGAGGTGCTGATGCACGCTTATATGAATGAGGAAGCTTTAGTCAAAACCATCGAAACAGGTGAAGCCCATTATTATAGTCGTAGTCGTCAGCAACTGTGGCACAAAGGTGGAACAAGCGGATTGGTGCAAAAAGTCCAGCAATTATTAATCGATGATGATCAAGATTGTGTGTGGATGCGGGTTGAGGTTGCGGGTTCGGGTGCAAGTTGTCACGTTGGTTATCGTTCGTGTTTTTATCGGAGTATTCCTGTGGGAGAAAAGGCAGTTACCTCACAGGAAGGGTTAAGCTTGCAGTTTACGGAGACAGAGAAAACCTTCGATCCGCAGGTTGTGTATGGGGATGTACCTAATCCGACGCAACTTTGAGGAATTTCGTTTGTGTCGGGATAGCGCGTAGTAAGTCTTTCGCGTAGCGGCTTCCATGTAGGTGAATTATAGTTACGCGATCGCTTGATTAGTATGTAGCCAAACAGCTTGATAATCTGATAAATAAACAGGGAATGAAGCTAAATTTCATTTTGAATAAATACAATGGGGAAAATAATTTTATTACAGAATTTACGCGAGAATTCCCAGATGCTATTTTGGGAAGAATAAACACAGATTTAGCTTTGACTAATTACGATTTTTCTTCAGTAGGTGAAGAAAATCTGGATAATTTGGAAATGATATTCACGAATATTCAAGCATGTCCTCCAGCCCAAGATTCATATCATAAACTCAAGGTATTTGAGGAAACTAAAGTATTGTAATTTGGTGAAAATTACAACTTAAAATTTAACAACTTCGTCGAGAATACCAAGCACGAATCAAAAGGCTTTGATAGAACAATGTAGGTTTTCCAAAGCCACTTTTGCAATAATTGATTCAACTATTTGTGGTGACAACAAGGCAACATTTTTTCCATAGGCAGCACAGATATTTTCAATTTCGGCAACAGGTACTTGAGAAAAATTCAGCATTCGCAGCCAAATTGTCAGCAAGTTTTGATACTCTAAGCTATCCATATCGCCAGCTAAGTCAGAACTGACTAAATATGCGTGAGGATGAAGCCGTGCAGCAATTTGCTGGAAAAACTTGCTTCGCTCATCTTCTTGCATTATGAAATGAGAAACTAACAGACATGTTGCTGCATCAAAATAATCCGAAGCGGGAAGAGAATCTAGATAACCTTGGTGGAAAGTACAACGGGAGGCAATACCACATTCTTCGCTTTTTTGACGACAGATGTCGAGCATCGCACTTGCAGGTTCTACCGCAGTGAATCGCCATTGAGGAAAATTTTGAGCCAGATAAATCAATTCTGCACCAGTTCCCGCTCCCACACAAAGAATATGTGCATCTTCAGGCAGTTCTGAGAATATAAGGCGAATTAATAGATGGAGCGCATCGCGCAGAGGAGCCAAAGCTGCAAATCTCTCATCATAGGATGAAGCGCGTTCTCGATCAAAAGCAAAAGTCGATTCTTGATTGTTCATATTATGAAATGTGTAATGTTTCCCAATGTAGGCGATCGCGTATAAATACCATAACCACTGCTACTAGAAAACTTTTATATCCGTGGAGGTAAATAGGCGATCGGATTTACTGCACCTTTTCCAGAAGGACGAATCTCGAAATGTAAATGGGGACCTGTACTAAAACCAGTATTACCCATGTGGGCAATCATCTCACCTTGCTGGACTTTTTGACCAACTCTGACAAAATGTCTATGATTGTGGGCATAACGAGTTAAACTACCATCGATATGGCGAACATCAACTAAATTTCCGTAACCACGTTTGCTCCCCTCAAATTCCACCACACCACTCGCTGCTGCGAGAATAGGTGTACCAATTTTATTCGCAATATCGATTCCTCTGTGCATTCTTCCCCAACGCATACCATAACCTGAAGTTAGCACTCCTTTGGCGGGCCAGATATAAGCTGTATTAGTAGCACCTGGAACAACTGGTGGAGCAGTGTTTTCGTCAATTGGTCTAGGAAGATAGCGATCGACTGCCGCAAGGGGTGGTAAATTTGGTGAAACTCTTGTAACTCTAGGGTATTGATCGACAGGAATCGGGGTTATCATTTGGTTATTTCTCACTGAAGATGCGATCGACTGTCCATCTTTCCTGGGTGTTATTGGTGCGGGAACTGGAATTAAGATTGGGGTTGAATTTTGGTTATATCTAGGTACGGCTATGGGAGTAGGATTACTAGAATAGATACTACCTGGAGTGGTTTGTTGGTAGCGGGACTGTTGAGCGCGGTATTTCTGACGCAATGATTCAATTTCGCTGATGAGACTGGGGTTTGTTGAGTTTTGCTTGGCTACATTTGTTCTGTTAACCTCTGCAAAACCTTGGGGTATTGGTGTATCCCCACCTATTCCATAATTATTTTCTGCTGCAAATTCTGGCTCTGGGATATTTAATCTCTGGGAAATTTTGAGTTGATTGGGATTGATGAGTCTATTCGCTTGAATGATGTCTGCAATTGATACTCCGTGACGAAGAGCAATTCTCGCAAGAGTATCTCCTGCTTGTACTTCGTATTGTTTCGCTTTACTCTTGACAGAATCAAAATTATGTGTTTCAAAAGAGCTTCCCTTTATTGGGGATGGTGAATTTGAGTTACGATTTCCATCTGCGGAAGACAATTCAGCTAAACTACTTCTCAAGCGATCGCTCTTGTGTTGCAATTTACGAATAGCCGCTTGCTGTTGCGATTTCAGCTTTTCTGTGATTTTGCTGATTTGTTGATGATCTCTTGTTCCTGATTGCTTTGAATCTGTAATTAATTCAGTTTGACGGTCATCAATACCATCTGCTAACTTTTGTACATCAGCCTTTTTTCGGACAACTGCCTTGGCTATTCGCTCTCCTTTACTATTACTTAAGTCTTCGGAAATCTCGTTATCCAGAGAGTTGACATCGACTAACTCGGCTGCAAAAGCCTGGTTAGTTTGTCCAACAAGTAAAATACCAGCAGTTCCGACAGAGATAGCAAAACCAAGCTTTAAAGCTGTTGTTTGGAATCTACAGTAATTTTTCTCCACTAGGATATCTGAACCTAAATTATCCTGACTAGAAGTATTATTTGGTAAATTGGGTTGCAAGGAGAACCTCCAAGTTAGGTTGTGTGAAGAATCGTTGACTCTAGGACGATAATCATTCTCATTCAATCATGTCAAGTTAGTAACTATCTTGAGTTTGGACTAAAGAGCTAGAGAAAACCAGTCAGTGTCATTACTGACTGGCTTGAGTAATTGAAGCCAATAGACACACAATCATCTACCAATGGTGCTATTGCTAAATATGGCAGATGAAGCACCTAAGTTCGGCGTGAGTATTGACCATGTGAAAATAGGAGAGCATTTGGGTATACCAGTTGTTCCTATATGTGCCAAGCATGGACAGGGTTGCAGTGAAGCCTACAAAGTAATTGGCGATGAGTTGGCAAAGTCTCGTGCAGCAATCTCTGTGGGAAATATAGAAGCATGTTTACCACCAGAACAAGAGATAGCTTCCCAGATGGGAGCTTTATTGCAAGATGCAGTGAGGGTTCCCAGCCAAATGGGACAAAATCTGACAACTCGTTTGGATCGAATACTCCTGCATCCAGTGTTGGGTTTGCCGATATTTTTCAGCGCAATGTATTTAATGTTCCAGTTTATCTATACATTAGGTACACCTTTGCAGGAGAATTTGGGCAATCTATTAACTTGGTTTAAGGAAGTCGCTTTGCAACCCCTATTGGGTGGTTTGTTGAGTTTGGGAGTTTGGGGTAAATTTTTCCATGATTTCTTAATCGATGGTCTTTACGATGGTATAGGGACGGTAGCTGCATTTATCCCAGTAATTTTCCTCTTTTTCATCTGCATGGCAATAGTCGAGGATAGTGGTTATTTATCGCGTTCGGCTTATTTGATGGATGCATTCATGGAAAAGCTGGGATTGGATGGACGTTCCTTTGTGATGTCTTTGATGGGTTTTGGTTGCAACGTCCCAGCAATCATGGGTTTACGGGCAATGCGATCGCCTGGTTTGCGAATGCTGTCCATGTTGGTGATTCCCTTTTCCCTTTGTTCGGCAAGGTTGAATGTATTTATCTTTATTACCACAGCTTTGTTTGCAGCAAAGCAAGCTCCTTTAGTTTTATTTAGTCTATATTTGTTTAGTTTTGTAGCGGCAATTTTAACCGCAGCTTTATTTAAGGGTAAGTTTCCCAGCAAAGAACCATTAATTTTAGAATTACCACCTTACCGTTTTCCCACCTTCAAGCAAATGATGTTACGGTCATGGCGGGAAGTGATGCATTTTCTAGTTTGGTCGCGGCGATTTATTATTTTGGGAGTGGTGGCAATTTGGTTTTGCAATAATTTCCCTACCAATGTAGCACCTGCCAGTTCTGGGACGCTTTCTGGGATGATTGGTCAATTCGCATCTCCGATTTTTGCACCCATTGGTATTAATCCTCAGTTAACTGTATCATTGCTGTTTGGATTTATTGCTAAAGAGATTGTCTTAGGTGGTTTAGCAGTAATCTATGCCACCAGCGAGGATAGTTTAGGAAAAGCGAAGCTTGCGCGACGTAAGTCGTTCGCGCAACAAATCGATTGGGTACAGGCTTATCGTTTTATGCTGTTTACTTTGCTATATGTGCCTTGTTTATCAACGGTTGCAGTGATTAAGTCGGAATCTAAGAGTATTAAATTTGCGATGTTTTCTGTCCCATGGTCAGTCGGTTTAGCTTGGTTGGCAAGTTTTATTTTTTACCAGGGTGCAAGGTTATTAGGATTCTGATGGTAATTTATTGTTGGTAGAGCGAGAAACCGATCGTCAATGAGTTTTTTAGCTTGTTATCATACCAATTTAGTGAACTAGCACACGGAGAGAGTGTTGGCTTCTCCCTATATCTACGCTATGCTTGCAATGGCAGACCAAAAAGTGAGATGCTTCCTTAGACAAGTTGTCTTTTGACAAAAGATTCTAATTTTGGTAAGCAATATTAATCAGCTATTAACTCACGTAGTAATCAGCTTTCTATTCAATATTCGACAATAAAAGTACAACCTATGCGATCAAAAATTACATCTGCAACTTCAGTTTTGATGTTTTTTGCAATGTTTTCACTTTGGCATTACCATACTTCTCAGCAAGCAAATGCTGCTTCCACTCAAGAAGTGACAATTAAATTTGCTGCAAAAGTTGGTAATCAACCTTTCAGTTGCGGCAGTAATTACAAATTAGGTAAACCAGCAACAACAGTTACACCTTTAGATTTTCGCTTTTATATTTCTGATATTTCCCTAATCGACAATAAGAATAAATCTATTCCCCTCACACTGAATCAAGACGGTAAATGGCAATATCAAAATGTTGCTTTAATCGACTTTGAAAATAAAACAGGTGCCTGCGCGAATGGTACAGTAGAAACCCGCGATATTGTTGTTGGTAGAATTCCCCAAGGCAAATATAAAGCCATCAAATTTACTTTAGGTTTACCAGAAAATCTCAATCACGAAGACTCTACCCTTGCACCTTCACCTTTAAATTTGACTTCACTATGGTGGAATTGGCAATTTGGATACAAGTTTGCTCGCATCGATTTTGCACACTCAGCTAAGAGTCAACCAACAGAAACACACCAACATAAAAATGGTGAAAAAGAAAAAGGTAATGCCTTTTTTATCCATTTAGGTAGCACAGGTTGTCAAGCGGAAACTTCCAGTCAAAAACCAGCAACTAAATGTACTTATCCCAACACCACAATCATTAATCTAACTAACTTTGAACCTAACAAAAACACTATTGATGTTGATATTGCTAAACTGGTAACGAACACCAATTTAACCCAAAATCAGGCAAATACAGCACCAGGTTGTATGTCAGAACCCAACGATAAAGATTGTACGGGAATTATGGCAGGTTTTGGTATTCCCTTTGGTGGTCAAACATCCGTGAAACAAACTTTTTTTAGTGTGAAATGAAGCAGATGATTTTTCAATGGAAACGCTGTTTGGTGTTGTTTATTTTTTTCGTATTTGCATTCAGTTTATCCATTGGTTTAAGTCAAGTCTTATCAGCACCAAATCCCAGCAATACATATATTTGGGACATTCCCGCTTGGATGCCAAAGCCAATTATACCAACCGATAACCCAATGACTACAGAAAAGGTAGAATTAGGTCGTCACTTATTTTACGAAAAACGTCTTTCTGTAGATGGGAAATTCTCCTGTGCTTCTTGTCATATTCAAGCATTAGCGTTTACCGATAGAAAAACAGTCGCAATTGGTGCAACGGGAGAACAGCACCCTCGAAATTCAATGAGTCTCGCTAATATAGCATACAACTCCGTTTTGACTTGGGCACATCCAGGAATGAAAAAACTCGAAGTCCAAGCGTTAGTACCCATGTTTGGTGAACATCCTGTCGAGATGGGTTTATCGGGGAAGGAACAAGAAATCTTAAAAATGTTGCGGGAAGATAAAAATTATCAAAAGTTGTTTGCAGATGCATTCACTCAGGGTGACAGTAATATCAATATTAAGAATTTAACCAAAGCTTTAGCATCATTTCAACGCAGTTTAATTTCGATTAATTCACCTTACGACAAATATCGCTATGGTGGTAATAAAAATTCAATTTCTGCCGCAGCAAAGCGAGGAGAAACACTATTTAATAGCGAACGGTTAGAATGTTTTCATTGTCATGGAGGCTTGAATTTTAGCGACTCTATTAAACATGAGCGACTGGCATTTGAAGAAATTGCTTTTCACAATACGGGGCTTTACAATCTTGATGCTAAAGGTGCATATCCAGAAAAGAATACAGGTATCCATGAAATTACTAAAAAACCTGATGATATGGGCAAGTTTAAAGCACCAACCCTACGAAATATTGCTTTAACAGCACCTTACATGCATGATGGTAGTATTGCAACTTTAGAAGAAGTTATTGACCATTATGCAGCAGGTGGTAGGACTATTATTAGTGGTGAATTTGCCGGAGTCGGAAGTAAAAATCCTCTCAAGAGTAATTTTGTTTCTGGGTTTAAATTAAATTCTCAAGAAAAGCAAGATTTAATCGAGTTTTTAAAAAGTTTGACGGATGAGGAGTTTGTGGAAAATTCAGCATTTAGTGACCCAAATATTGCCATAAATTAACCCTGTAACTGAAAGTGATGATGGAGGGTGATAAGCTTAACGTCAAAGACCTATTGTACGCACCCCATATCTCGAAATTTCTCCATCAATCAAAATACTCAACCCACCTCCTGGATAATTTGGGGAAATGACCTGTAAATTGTCCTTCCCTTACCTGCAAGCTGCTGTTGTAGAAAAGCAACTGATTCCTTATTCAAAACACCCAAAACCTGATTTCCAATTTTTGCAAGAACGACAGGTACTTTTTGTGAGTTCGTTTGTTGCATATCCAAAGTTATGCTTGTTTGCTCACCCTGCCAGTTATGACTAGCAAAAGCGTATTGATTAACACGATCAATCTGTAATTTATTCTCAGGATTTTTCAAGCTGGTGATAATAACACTGGTACTAGGGGAAGATGTGATACATGCAACAGCTTCACAGCCAGAAAGTAAATTAGGCGATACCTTCGGTAAGCTTCGCTAACGCGCATCAATAATTCCCAACTTTTTCCCCTCCACCGTCACCCAACGCGCAGTTTTAGTTGGTTCACGGGGATTAATGTCGTCTCTGAAAGCGATCGCTACTTTTTCCCCAGAGAAATCTCTACCAGCACAGTCATTAAACTGGGTACCGATTACCCGCATCTCAGTAAACTGTAGTTTTTCGAGTTGTGCGATCGCTTCTTCAGGGAAAACACTAAATGCAACACCAGCTTTCTTCAAACCCGAATAATTCCTACTTGATTCGGTATGACTAATATCATAAATTGCCGCCGCCATCTGTAACCTCTGATTTTCTGGTATTTCCTCCCTAATTGACTCAATATATTCCCTAGTTTGCTGTTTTAAAGCATCAACCATCCCATCACTAACACCAAAGTGAAACTCAACTTTACCCTGCTGTATCGACATCCCAGGCTGAATATCATACTCCTTCATCGACTTCATGCTAATTGTGCCAATTGGAACATTCACCTCTTTACCATCAGAAGCCATAAATTTTCCTTGAGCAAATAAAGTAAGTAGTTAGACAAAATTAATTACAAAATTTTCTCCAAATTCTTTTAGGATTTTTTCCACAGATATAACGAAGGTTTCCCAACTTTTGTAAGCATCTATCTCAATCCATTCATACTTGATAAACCGCCATAAAATTTCAATTAAATTTAGCTCAGGAGAGTCAGCCAAGTAAAAAGTAAAAAGATAAAGGTCAAAAATAGCATCACTAGTATGAATAGAAGCTCGATCTGTGACAATCACTGTTGGCTTATCTACTGTGGGGAAGAAGGTATCAATACAAGTAATAACCACATCAGAATTAATACTTTGAGATGAGATATAAGTTTCCAGATGATTATTTCTGCTCATGATTCCCAGCACATTGATTCGACGACTACGGCGACTAGGAATTGTTAAATATTCTCCGATATTCTGCCAGCCATAGGGAACACAAGGAATCAAACAAAATCCCGTTTCATCCAAATAATATAAATCAATTTCGCCCTCATCATCCAATCGCTTTAATTCTTCTAGCTGTGCCTTTTTGTCATGATATTCCTGGTTTGGAGGTTCTCCTCCAACTCCTCTACGCATTCGATGCCAGCTCATAGAGAGCATTTTTAGTATTCTTTTAATTGTTTTTGTGCTTGTATTTATTCCCCATTTTTCTTGAACTTTTTGTGTTACCTGTTTTAATTGCCTTGGCTCTTGTTTAGTCCACTCTTTAATCTGTTCTTTTTGTGAAAAATTAAATGTGGGTTTACAGCCACGTCCAGGTTTGTTGTATAGTCCCACCATGCCTAATGATTCCCATCTATTTAACCAGTTATAAATTGTCTTGCTACTTACTTGAAAAATCTTTACCAATTTTTCTACTTTTGTTCCCTGCGAAGCTAGTATTAAGCAGTGCGCTCTTTGACGTACATAATGATATCGGCTTTGCCGATAAATTCGTTCTAGTAATTTAGCCGAAAGTGAATTTATTTCCCGAATGAGTATCATAATTAGTTATGAAAAATGCACCTCTTTTAGCCTGACATACTTTGTATTCATTTTTGTAATTAATTCTGTCCAGCTACTTACCACGCAGGGAATAAAGGTCTGTTTCTGGTTGATTAGGTGATGCAACAGTCTGCTGTGGAACTTTTCCTTCGAGAATAATCACCTCCACAGTATCCCCTGCATGAAAAGGTAAGTCCCGCAGTATTAAAGTTCCATCTTCAGCTAAAACAGCTTCTACTTTGTGAGCATTCATCCTGTTACTCCTGTTTTTTTTATGGAGAGGGAGAAGAAAATCAAATACGTTCCTCTATTTATTATGAAGCTTTGACATAGATAACGAAGAGTAATTCCCAAGCTTCACATAAAAATAAACGACCAGGACACCCAGAATTAAAGCTTCTTTGTTCTAGTAATAAGACAATAAAACTGTATCTGGTTATAGTGCCACTTACCCTTCGTTTGTCAGCGTCTCTAGTTGGTCAAGTAGTTTTTCTATTTGTTTGCGCTTCTTGGGGTCTGACCAAATCGGCGATTTTCTCAGCTTGGTAGTCGCCACAGTAAAGCGCTCTTTGTAATCGTGAGACTCGGTTTTTGGGGTAGAGCTTGGGGTTTTATTCTCGCTGATATATTGTTTTATTTCACTTAATGACCAGTTTTGGTTAATGGCTTGCTCTAAAAAGGCAATGCGCTCCGAAGTATCTTGAATAGTTGCGATCGCTCTCGCTTTGGTGTATTCAAGGGAGCCTTTTCGTAATGCTTCAAGGATATCTTCTGGGAGATTTAACAGGGGCAAGCGATTATTGGCAAAGGATTCCCAGGTCATTAAGCCCAAGCCTTCAAAGACCTCTTCAACTATTTTAAGCTCTGGATTTACTGGGTTTGAGCCATTCGGATTGTTATTTTGGTCTTTTCCAATAATGTTATTGGAAGTCAGTAAATAACCATCTTCATTCTTTCCAATAACGTTATTGGAAGATTTTTCTAAGTTGTTATTTCCATCTTTGACGGTACTATCGTCCGCCTCTAAACCATCGGTTTCGTTTTTTCCAATAACGTTATTGGCAGCGTCTAATTCTCCTTCATTATCCTTGACAATAACATTATTTTCAGCATCTAATCCCCCTTCGTTATCTTTTAGAATAACGTTGTTGTCAGCATCTAATCCCCCTTCGTTATCCTTGACAATAACATTATTGGAAGTGCCATCCGAAGGTAATTTCTGTTTTCCAATAACGTTATTGGAAGACTTGCTTGCTGCTTTGCGGTCGTGTTGCAAGCGGCGCAGTAATGGCGGAATTTCGTTAATGCTGCGATTTAGTTTGAGAGCTAACAGTTGCAGGATACCTTCCGTTTCATCGACTGGGTTAAGGTCTTCTCGCAATAAGTTTTCTATCAGTGCCAGTTGAAAAGCGGCGTTGTCGTCTAATTCTCTGATGACGACGGGGACTTCTTTTAATCCAATTTCCTTGGCGGCACGATAGCGACGTTCTCCGGCTACTAATTCGTGTTTTTCTCCATCGATTAGACGTACCAATAGGGGTTGGAGGATGCCATGCTGTTTGATGGATTCGGTTAGCTGTTTTAATGCATCTGAGTCGAAATAACGGCGCGGTTGGGTTGGTGGCAGATGAATCTGGTCTAATGGGATGGTCTGGGAAGAATCGGCATTTTTGATACCTGTGGTGTCCCAAGGAACTTCAATTTTGCTTTTAAGGGGTTGACTGGCTTTTGTGCGTCTCATGTTAAGGATTCTAGGCTAACGGCTATTTTTTTGAGGATTTCAACGGATGGATGCTTGGGTTCGTACACCGCTAGGGGCATTCGCTCTTCTGAGGCATCAACAAACGCTGTGGAGCGGGGAATGGGGGCAAAGACTGTTCCGGCGCTGGCTAGTTGTTCGGTGATGGCTGCGAGGGTGCGAGTGTCCTGGGAGTTACGGGCATCGTATTTTGTCGGTACAAACCCGGCTATTTGTAATTTGCGGTTGGGTTTGTTGCGGACTGTAGCCACGGTTTTTAATAGTTCCCCTGTGCCCTCGAAGGCTTTGAAATGGGTTTCCAATGGCACGAGAACATGGGTGGCGGCTACAAGGGAGATGTAAGAAAGCAACCCTAAGCTGGGAGGGCAATCTATCAAGATAAAATCGTAATCTGATTCAATTGGTTCGATCGCTTCTTTGAGACGAAAATCCCGCATGGAAGCACTAACCAATTGCATTTCTGCCGTACTGAGGGAAATATTGGCAGGGGCTAAATCCATACCGTGAATTCCCTCATGAATTGGCAGGGGTTGTTCCTCCACAATGGCATTGTGGACGGTTTGCTCTAAATCTCTCGGAACCAAGCCCATAAATATTGTTAAGCTGGCTTGGGGGTCGATGTCGATGAGCAGAACGCGATGACCTAGTTGTGCTAGGTGGTAGCCCAGGTTCTGGGTAATGGTGGTTTTGGCAACACCTCCCGCCTGGTTGAAGACTGCGATGATTCGGCTCATAAGTTTGTTTGCCTGCCCCATTACCATTAAAGATAACTGGGGATGGGTAAATTAGTGCTGGTTATTTAGGGAATGGGGCTATTGTTTGATTTAAATTTCTGATGACGATATAGGTTAGCACATTGTGGAGAAAGCTGAACGAATTGTCATCCAAAAAGTGATACTTACCACTCCTGACGAAGAGTAGACTTGTTGCGAAATAAGAAAAAGCAAAATTGTTATATGCAAATTTCAGATTGCTTTCTCCTTTTTTCGGCATCTTTAGGACGAGATATCGGTCTTTCTGTCCCATCTATAATCACTTCCCTCACTGTGGGAAAATGCTCAATAAATTCCTCAATACTATTAAGCCCTGTGGTTGCTCTTAAAAGTCTATCTTGAGTTAAGATTCTGCCAATATTCAACATTCAAGGAGGTATCGAATCATTTTTCCTTTCCCATTATTCCACTATTTCGCAACAAGTCTAATGCCTAATCTCCCTTTTCGAGGGTTTATACAAAAAAACCCATTTTATAATAGATTTATACCTAATTGATGACACGCCCTAGCAAAATAAACAATCTGGAGGGAAAGCAGCAATGAAAATCCCTAACAATCATCAACAACAAATAGTTGCAAACGATAGAAATACTTTCCCTGATGTTTTTCCCGATCCTCCTCTCCTTTCTAGTACTGAGATTTTGTGGAACGGGATAAGCTTGGAGCATCGTTACCTACCAGCAGGAGAAACTCCTGAATATGCTCTAAAACAGTTTGCGATCGCAATTAATCTTGGTCATAGTGTTCAGATCGAGCGAACCCTAGATAGACATCTGAAAACAGGGTTAATGTTTACGGGTGCTGTTGGGCTTTGTCCAATGCATACTTCCCAAGCAATCCGTTGGGATCGGGATGCCAACATTCTGTTGCTCAATTTGGAACCCGAATTATTGACTCGCAATGCTGTGGAGATTTTGGATACGGACAGACAAACGATGATACCACATTTGATTGTTCCAGATCCACTAATTTATCAAATCGGCTTAGGACTGAAGACACAACTGCAAACTTATGGCTCAGATAGTCGTCTTTATGCAGAATCAGCCGCAACATTTTTAGCTGTTCATCTTCTGCAAAACTACTCTACTCGACTAACCTCTGTACCTGAGTATGCAGGAGGCTTACCGCAACTGCAACTGAAACAAGCTGTTGATTATATTCAGGATAATTTGGCAGAGGAGATTTCTCTAGATGCGATCGCTAGTTATCTTGGTATCAGTCGCTATTACTTTTGCCGCTTATTCAAGCAATCTACAGGTCTTAGTTTACATCAGTACGTCATTCAACAACGGGTAGGGCAAGCGAAGCAACTATTATTACAAGGTAAGATGAGTATTGCTGATATTGCTCAAACCTGCGGTTTTGCTCATCAAAGCCATCTTTATCGCCACTTTAAGCGATTGACCGGAATAACACCTAAACATTTCCTTAATTCATAGCAACATTGGACACAAATAGCACGAATGTGCAATATTTATGACTCATTCCCTGTCAGTATGAAGTTAAAACTATGGGTGCATGATTTAGCACTGGCTACAATTCAAACACAAACTTATGATTTATGGAAGCAAAAGATCATGAAAAAGGTAGTAGCAATTTTCAATCATCTCAGATGAGATTAAACGAGATACCCTTACTAGAAGAACTCGATGACCAAGCTGCATCCATCATATCGGGAGGGGACTGTAGATGGCAATGGGAAGCTAGCTGGTATCAGGAATATGAAACGGGAGAACGAGTATCCTACGATGGCAAAATCTTCTATGAGTGCCAACAAGACGGTAGTTGGAAACAAGTAACTAACAGAGTTGTCTTAGGTAAGACCCCTAAATTAGGAGTATGAAGAGAGTATAGAGGAATTTTTACTCTCGGTGTTGTTTATACTTTTTCCTCCATTCTCAATAATTCTTTGCTGTTTGGGGATATTACATTCCTCTAAATTCCTTGCTGAACACCTAAACTAAGACCTTCGACTAATTCCGTAAAATACAGCTACTATGGAATCCGCAGTATTCCCACTTTAATGTAATTAACAGTTAAGGAGTAAAACTATATTAGACAGGGAATATAATTCCCTGGCAAACTCTGAACGTAATTTTTGGTTTCAATCCCAGTATTAATTCGGTGAAAATTATGAAATTTAAACCAGTTCTGCCAGCAGCATTTTTACTGAGTTTTGTAACGTTATCTTCAACTATCAATGCAAACCAAGCTGTAGCACAATCGAATCAAAAGCCTTATTGTACAGCCGCATCTAATAAAGGTATTAATTATTTTCGATATGGTACTAGTTCGATAGCAGATGCTTGTTTTGAGGTTTTTCAAAAAGTATTAAATGCTGGTCATAGTGTAGATAGATCAGAATGGGGATATTATAAGACCAGTGGTCAAAATACTGGACGAATTTCTTGCATTCAAGGACAAAAAACAGTTAGAGGGAATGGAGGCGACTTTTTTAACGAGGCATCGAATATGCGTGAAACTTCAAATTGGAGTGGTTGTACTTACAAGGTAACTAGTTAGAACCTCTGGTGACGTGTATCTGATTTTTTTGACTTGTCAATTTTTAGTAGTGCAAATCATTGCGCGATCGCATTACCCAAGTTTTCCAGGTTCAGCTTATTAGATTCTCACAAACTCAAACAAAATAGAGGATAGATAGTTGATGTAGAGGTTGAGAAGATGAAAAGAAAAATGTGGCAAGAATTAAATGATCAGCAAGCGGAAAAGCTTTCGGGAGGAATGAATAAAGGTGATTTAGTTGATAAAGTGTCCGAAAAAGCAACTGTTATTAGGGGAACATTAATATTAACGTTAGCCTGAGTTCGGCTAAATCTCCAAGAAAATCGAATATAAAGTTTGAATTACCCAGATTGATACAGTTCTCCTATCAGACAAAGATACAGAAAATATCAGAATCGCATCTACCAAACCTATCTAAGTTAAAATTCAGTAGGGAGTTAAAAAAGATGTCTTATCAGTCTTCTATCAAACATTCTTCACAATCTAGCTTAAATTCTGTACCATTCCAAAAACTCGTCATCACATTGGATGATAAAAATGAAGAATCATTATCTGGTGGTGCGTTATCTGGTGGTGCGAAGGGAAAGTTTGAAAGATATAAACCTCATATAAATGCAGGTAATTTTGATGAGCCCATAATACTCATTTGGGTATAAGTTAGAGTAGTGATTTCAATGATTAATCAAGCTGTTTTTCCACCGATTAAAGAGGTTAAAAATGAAAAGAAAACTTTGGCAAGAACTTGACGATAAACAAGCAGAAACTGTTTCTGGCGGAATGGAGAGGGCAGAGGGTTGCTTGGCTTGGAGTATTCGGTTCGGAGATGTTAGGCGCTCTTCACTCCCAATACAAGAAGTTAACAGTGTCATCCAAAACTAACAATGACCCGATAATTATCCTAAAAGGAACAAGAGAAAGGGGAAAAAGAATGTCAGGAAGAGATTTACAGCAGATTCTAGATTTATGAGGTACAGCTACTAGTCATATATTGTAAGGGCTTACGGCTGTTAACCCTTCCTTTGTGTACCTCACGCAAATCAAAAATGCTGTAATTCTTCTACTTAGGGCGATCGCATCTACCAACCTTTTTCAATCAAAATCCACAAAGGAGTCAATCCAACGTTTAATCAGCCCCCAACCAACCATCACAACCAGAGGTAAAACCTGCCTCGCTACACCAGTTTGCCTTTATGTTGGATGAGCAAACTGAAGCACAATTTTCCGGTGGCGGAAAGTCTGAATTTGAAAGGCATAAACCTCATACGAATGGGAGTTCATTTTCTTTCGACTATTATTCTTCTGCGGCAGTCGTGTTGCTCTTCGCCAACCCTTTTTCTGCTTAGGGCACTTGCCGGCATGTATTTGAAAGGAGAATTATGTTGATCAATAAATTCATTATGAACAGTGATTGTAATTTCAACAATTCTGAATACTGGCAAGACTTAAGTGAGGATCAACAGGAGTTGATTCAAGGTAGTGGGTCTGATACCCACAGCATAGATGATGTGCAGTTTTCATATGACAAAATAGACATTTCAATCATCGGTAAATCTTCACCAGGAGGTGTAGGTAACAATCAAATCAGGTGGGATGATCGACCTGGGAACAACAAGTAAAAAGTAGCCAACAAGTTACTTTTGTAAAGGAGCTAAAGCAATGTTTCGTAAACATCCAATCAATCTTGCTCAAGAGTGTGCTGACAAATTATCGTGGGAATTTGTCGTAGATCTGGACGTGAATAAAGAGGAATCCCTATCTGGTGGAATTACTACGTTTGATCCGAGAATAGTTCGTCAAATCCTGTACCCACCACAACCATTTCCTTTCGATGGACCAGGTAGAGGCGGAACCTAGGCTGTTGACTTTGATAAAAATTTCGTGTTTTTGGTTCATGCAACTTTTATGTCGCCATAGAATAGGGCAAATTGTCATTGATGGTGTGGGAATTAAAAGAGTGCGATGAGGAATCCTTATCAGGAGGAAAATCTTCAACTTCAGGAGATATTACTCTCACCGCAACGAGTAATAATACTTATGCTGCGATCGCTCTCCCTTCCTTGATTGGACAAGTAAACAAAGCAAAACAGTAAATTAATGGTGAGTGTCCACAAAATATATTAGATTACTAGATTTTGTAGACACTTTAATTTGAGCGATCGCTTTTTATTTCATTTATGTTGTTAATGTATTGTAAATATGTTTGAAAAACGTAGAGTCGGTAATTTATTTAACCCTTGTTTAAATTCTGAAACTTGCCATTTAATAGGGATATTTACCGACTTAAATGAACATGAACAGGAAATGATGTCTGGTTCTGGAGGACGAGATGATATGTGGGCGATGGGCAGTAAAAAACAGAAAACTTTGCTTGCCTCTAATTTTAAGTTGGATGTCGGAGACTTATCACTTTGAAATTTGAGAGCGAAATTTAATTTTACTTACTTAACAGAACATGAACACGAGATAAGTCATTACTCTTACAGGAAGAAATCTGATGAATAAGATGCAACATAATAAATTGCAAATAACCAATCCTAACTTAAACGAGCCTATTTTATGGAAGGAGATCGGTGATGAGGAGGGCGCTCAACTCCGAGGTGGAGCACAGGATTCTGGTCATGACAAACCGGGGGAAACAAAGCATTGGAATAGGATTTGGTGGTATTACGTGGGAGGAGTTAAGGAAACAGTGATAACTTGAATTCTCCACACTTAAAAAATGTTGAGATAAAAAGTTTGGAGGCTTTAATAAGCTGTTTCCACTTTGAAATTACTATCTTGATCAGACAATCTTTAATAAGATTACGGATTTAAAAAATCCAAATGTTCCCCCGGAAGTTGGCTTAACTCTTCCGGGGTTCCTGTTAGCTTAATTTCGCCTTTGTCCAACAACACAATCAAATCAGCGCGTTGAATTACTCTCGGACGATGACTAATCATAATCGTCGTTTTACCTTGACGATGGGCTAGTAATTTATCCAGTACCTCGGCTTCCGTCACTGGGTCGAGTGCGCCTGTGGATTCATCTAAAATTAACACGGGTGGGTCAGTAACAATAGCACGAGCGATCGCTAATCTTTGCCGTTGTCCACCAGACAAATTTGCACCAAACTCTCCCAAAACAGTCTGATATTTGTCGGGTAGTTCGCTGATAAACTCATCTGCACAGGCTATCTGGCAAGCATCGACCACTTGTTCTAAAGTGATTTGAGGGTAACTAAAGCGGAAATTATCGATAATTGAGCGACTCCAAAAGTGGGCTTCTTGGGGTACAAGTACAACTGAGGAGCGCAGACATTCAAGAGAAATATCAGATTGGTTGTACTTACCAAAGCGAATATTGCCAGATTGCAGTGTGTAAAGACTGGCAATTAATTTTGCGACTGTACTTTTACCACAACCAGATTTACCAACTAATGCTGTAACTCTACCACCAGGGATAGTCAAAGAAAAATCTTCTAGCAAGTCTACTCGACCAGCATGATGAAAGCTCAGATTCTGACAAATAATATCACCATCCTGAGTAATTTTGACCCAAGCTTGAGGGGCATTATTGCCATTTTCTGGTGTAGCATCAATGATATCGTTAAGGCGTTGGCTAGCGGTTTGGACACGGGCGAATTCATCCACAAAACTGATAATCGTACTAATTAAAGCTGTAAAGTTGCGGTTCATGGCGTTAAATGCCAGCAGTTGACCGATGGTGAGTTGTTGGCGAATTACCAAAATACCACCAAAGCAGAGTATTGCTAGGGAACCCAACCCCAATACTAAGGTCGAGAACACACCATTAACAATCCCAATCTGTAATAATCGGAAAGTGACATTTGCCAAGCGTCCAAAACGGCTTTGGAGTTCTTCCCAAGCTTGTGGTGAAGCGTTAGTGGTCTTGAGTGTTAAAGCACCCTTGAAAGTCTCAACTAACAGTCCTTGATTTTCGGTATCAGTAACTAAAACATCACGGGTTTTTTGTTGCAAAGCTGGCAAGAAAACTATGGTAGATAAACTCATCAGGATAGCAATAGCAACAGCAATAATAGTCAATTGCCAACTATAAATCAGCATTAACCCCAAGGATATCAACGCAATAAATGACTCACTAGGTAAAGTGGTAACTACTTGAGAAACTAATAAATTAATTTCCCGAATATCCCGCAAACGGCTGACAATTTCGCCACTACGGTGGGATTCATAATAGTTCAAGGGAAGTTGCAAAATCGCCCTACCAAATTCCAAAGCTAATCCTAACTCCAAACGTTGGGCAAAATGAGCGACTAAATGTGCCTGAATTAAACGTAGCAAACTACTAAAAATAATCGTAGCAGCAGTGGCGATCGCAACTGTCACCAAAAGCCCTACATCTGCGCGCACTAACACATCATCGGTAAGAATTTGAATTAGGAGGGGAAATGCCAAAGAAAGTAAACCAATCACCAAATTCAGGGGTAGAACCTCTGCCACTAATCCCCGATAATGCCAAACACGCTTGAAAAAGCGCCTAAAACCAACAATTTTGTCATTTTGCTGTGCCCAGAAACGATTTTCATCTGGTAATAACACTAATTGCTTCTCGATATTCTTGCACAGTTGCTTTTTGTGATTCTAGAAGTTGTTGTTGTTGCTCGACAGCTAGCTGTACTTCTTGAAATTGATCGATAGAAATCGACCCGTTTTGAGCTAAGGGCTGATATCTGTCTTGTCTGGCTTTTGCGGCTTTGAAAGCAGCCTCGTTAGATTTAAAATTTGCTAAAGCTGATTTTAACTTTAACTGCGTTTTTTGCCATTCCTTTCGGGCTTGTTCTAAATTTGCAGCAGCCTCTTGTGTTTGAGCAATAGAGGTTATTTGCTTATCTTTCAACTCCCTTTGGCTACGACTGAATTCTGCTTGCATTGAAGCGACATAACGATTAGTGCGATCGCGTTCTGCTGCTATCTGTGCATTTATAGCCTGAATCTGGGCATCAATTTGAGATAATTGCAGCCTGGCTTTTTGAATATTGGTTAATAGGAGGTTTTTTTGAGTATGCAGATGGGAGTCATCAATTTTGGCGATCGCATCCCCTTGCTTAACTAGAGCATTGCTCTGTACAGCGATACTTGTTATTCTTCCTTCTGTTGGTGCTTGGACTAAACGTAGCTCCCCTAGCGGTCGAACTTTCGCTGGGGCTTTAACAATCACTTGATATTTAAGAATAGCCGCAAGAATCAAGCCAGTACCAAAAACCGCTAGCAGTAGAACTCCTCCAACAGTAGCCCAACGACTAATCGGGGGCAAAAACTCATTTGATGTAACTGGACGGAGCAAATCGGGATTTGCTTCAAACTCAATTTTTGGTTTGGATATACAAGTTAAATCTAGTTTGGGCACGCTTAATATAAATAGAGCGATAACATGTATGATAAGTCACATCCTCACGTAACCATTGCCACAGGTGTTCGACAGGCATAAAATCAGGACTGTAAGCAGGTAAGGGTTCAAGGTTTATTTGTAACACTTCTAATGCTTCTTTTACTGATTGCGCTCGGTGATAAGGAGCGCCCTTCTGGTTCGCCACTTTGGCGGGACGGAAGCCGACACCGCCAAGTGGACTCACCATCCCAAATGAGAGTGATATCGCGATCGCTAAACTCAGTTCTTAAATGCTTTAAAACGTCGATTGTATTGAATTGGTCAGCATGACGGTAAGGAAAAATTTTGACTTTGGCATAGTTGTAAACAACGATGTACCCACTCCATTACTGTTTGAGGGTTACGTCCCGTTTCTGAAGTTACCTGTGTCGCATTTTTTCCATTACATATCTCGTACATAGCCATCAAACGCTCACGACTACGAGCATGATTTGCTTTCAACGCTTCTTCTCTCAGTATTGATGTACTCTGATTCCAGCGATCGCATTCTACTTTGAGCATCCCTGTTTCACTCTCAACTACACCCCTAAATTTACAGTAATATATTTTCTTGGAAAACTCCAGTTCTCAAAATGGACGAGGTTTAATACTCCCCCTCGACCTAACTCAATACCAATTTTAGCCCAAGCAATCCAGGACACCTTCACAGGAAAAGCAAATGCCATAGAAAATTCACCAAATTAATTACTCGGAGCGCGATGTTAGGAACCCAAACACCCGTAGAACCCAGGTATCATTTGCTCCAACTTACGTAACTCAGTAGCCGCTACTTCCTCCAACAGCAGCACTACACACCAACAGCGATCGCAACTCCAACGAGAAATAGTTGCTTTCACCGCTTCCACACCCCCGACAATGGCATCCCTCAACATTTGCAGGCTGGTTTGAATCGAGGATTGTATGCCGACTGGATGTATCAGATGATTGTAGATGCTGGCTGGCATCCATTTTTGCGGATTAACCATCAAGGACTTGTACAAATACCACCATCTGATATATGGCTTTCTCTGGCTGATATTGTCCAGCATCCTGGTCAATCTTGGTCAGGTAAAGTTATTTGTTTTAAAACAAATTCTCTTGAATCGACTTTACTTGCACGTTGGGATGATGGTTACAAAGACCCTTGGTTGATTTTAACTGACCTAGAGCCGAACTCTGCCGATGCATTGTGGTACGGTTTACGCTCCTCAACCGAGTGCGTTTATCGTGACATTAAATCTGATGGTTGGCAGTGGCATAATACTCGTTTGCTCGATCCAAAGCGTGCTGAACGTTTATGGTTAGCGATCGCTGTTTCTACGCTTTGGATGGTTATGCTTGGTGGAGATAGAGAAAATCAATCTCCTAGCTCTAATATCGAGCAACTTTCACCTAAACATGTAGCTTTCTCAAAGCCTCGCAATCCCAAACCATTACGCCAAATCTCTTGCTTTCTCCTTGGATTACTTTCCCTGATTGCTGATTTTTTAAACGATATTCCGATTCATCTTCATCGCTGGAGTTCTTTTCCTAATACCCCTGTCGATCAATTTTATTACCCCAACTCCTCCTAATTGTAATAAACCTACACTTGTCAGACCCCCCGCACGGGGCTGCTCTTCGCCAAACTTTGTAAGAGAAAGCTACCATACCCTGCGGGAAGCCGCTCCGCGTCTATAAAATTGCTGAAAAGCTGATAAAATCATCTTTCTTTCTTTTGCCTTGAGGTACTAGTAAGTATCTCAAGCTATTACATCAATTGATGAGATTACATTTCTCTTAGTGGTATGGCTAACTGTTGTATTTGGTTCACATAACCAGATAATCCAGCTAAATCTGCATTTTTTTGAGCTTCTTTCAAAGATGTACAGATATGGGAAACTAACTTCCGCAAAATACCTTGTTGTTCTAAATAAGATTTAAGCTTTTGCCAATGCTTTGACTCTTCATCTTCACCTTGGCAATTTAACCAAAGTTGACGTTCTTCTAGGGGAAGAAGATAATAAATTGCCGATAGTTCTCCCGCAAAAGCATCATGACTACAACCACGTAAATCATCCAAAAGTCGCCAAGCAATACCAAATGATTCATATGCTTGACGAATTCGTGAAATATCAAATCCAGTATTTCTCGCAATGAGTATGGGAATAACTAAAGTAGTACTAAGTTGCTTGCAGAATAGATTGCAATAAGAATTAATGCTATCAACTTCTTCTGGTTCGTGAATTCCACTGAAATAGTTATCAACTAATTCCTCGACTAATTCCTCACTATTACTAATATTTTTTGTTAAAGCGATGGCTGCGTGATGAAATTTTGTCCAAGCGGAGGAACGCAAATGTAATAGTAAATGAGTAGTGGGAATTTGACCGTTAGAAAGACGATCGTCAAGCATGTAAACGAAGTAAGCCATTGCTTGACCAGAAAATGCACTTTCAAGTTCTGATGCTTGAAGAACTGGGTTTGCCTGTTGCATCCAGTGGATTAATGACCAACTGGGAGCGTAAAAATTAGTGAAGAAGGTGAGTAAATTGGAGATTTTAAATCCTGTATAATAACGCTGAATTATAATAACTGCTGAATCTTGTAATGAAGCTGGTAAGGAACGACAAAGCAAAATAATTTCACGATTCATTGATGCCAAAATCGTTGTTTGTTGTTCATCTAGTGCTATTTGACCAAAATTCACTGCCTTACATGCTTCTACTGTCAAAACTTTAGTTTTTAAGTTTATCAGGTTGAAATTAGCTTGATGCGAGTTATATTTGGGCTTGGAATAGGTTTTTGGTAGTGCATTCATATTCGAGATTGTAATAATTTACTAGTTCGTTATTTCGTAACTTAATTTTGATTATTTTTTGTCTACTAAAGCTGTAGATATAATTATAAATTTAGCCTAGAATTGGGTTGCTTATTTCAGTACGAACACTTAATTTAATTCCAACTTTTATTAATGATGATTTTATTTTACTTACGTGCAAAAAATCATCAACTAAGTTCTGAAGTTTTTCCGTACTCCTAAGCTCAGAAGTCAGCGACACAGGAGTTTTGTATACCCTACGGGTAGAGGGGCAGAATTAATTTAAAAATCCAACTAATTTGTTATCCTCCAAACGGAATAGCATGTGTTGGGGAATTGAGGCTGCGATCGCAAATTATTGATAAATATATTTGTGAATTAGATTTGTGATTTGTACTCCTGTAGCTTGCTACTTACAGAAGCCACTACCTGTCTACTCCATAGGGGTATTCTGACTTCTGCTGTATTTCGAGAATCTGTACTTTGGAAGTGGAACGATTGATGCTAGGTTGCGGTACATTATAAATTGTTAGTTAAATTCAGTACTTTCTAGAAATATGCTAAAAAAAATTATATTTTGGTTAATCTGGATTGGGTTTGTGACTTATGCTGTTATCTTTGCACCACCCGATCGACCAGATACACTAGAGTTAATTAAAAATCTATCTTTCGGTCAATGGCAAGGTATTAATCCATTAATTATTGCTCTGTTTAATATTATGGGAGTTTTCCCCATGATTTATAGTTGTATTCTCTTCAATGATGGTAGGGGACAAAAAATACCAGCTTGGTTATTTGCCGCAGCATCATTCGCTGTGGGTGCTTTTGCTTTAATTCCATATCTGGCTTTACGGGATACAAGTTCTCAATTTATTGGTAGAAAAAATGCTTTTTTAAAGTTATTAGATTCTCGGATAACGGGCATTTTCCTCTCCATTGCCACGTTAATTCTCGTTTTCTTTGGCTTGACTCAAGGTAATTGGCATGATTTTGGGCAACAATGGCAAACTAGTCGTTTTATCCACGTTATGAGTTTGGATTTTTGCATGTTATGTTTGCTATTTCCGACGCTCCTTCGGGATGATATGGCACGACGGAATATGAAAGATTCACTACTTTTTTGGGCGATCGCAATTATTCCCTTATTTGGTGCTTTGTTCTATTTGTCTGTCAGAAAACCATTGCTCGAAGTTGATGGAGATGGAATTCGTGGTCAGCAAATATCTATTAATGTTTAATCGATTGCTGTTGAAATAGGGGAATTATTCTTTTTGTATTTTAAAGAAAAATTCCCTGACTTCTTTCATATTTACATATGAAGAATTTAAGCAATTAATTAAAGATTAAATTTGTTTTTGAAAATTTAATTATTATTGTTAGTGTTTTTACTGAGAATAACAATAGTATAAAAATACGTTTTTTTCAGATTGACAATTGCAAAATAGTTGTGCCAGCTTGTAGGGGTTAGTATTTTTTATGCAAGCAAGGCTTTGAGAAAAGTCATTTCAATTGCATTTTTAATGTCTAATTTTTTACTAATTTATAAAGATTTTAAAAGCATGTTGCGAAAAATTTTGTTATCGAACCTTGTTGTAGCTGGTTTAATGTTCGTCCCAGGAAGCGCTAACGCAGCAACTCAAAACCCGACAAACTCATCTGTAAATTGGTCTGAGTCTCCAAATTCGACTTTGCTGGTAGCAGAAATTGATGCCGATGCACTTAACGAAGCAGCTAATGCGATGGAAAAAGCCGCATTGGCAATGACTGCGGCAGAATCAGCAAAAAGTGCAGAACAAATTCAACTGCACTTTGCCACAGCTTTATCTTCAATGGAAGAAGCTGCGGATTTATTGGAAAAAGCTGGTGTTCCCGATGGTTCGGCAGCAATGAACCGTGCGATCGCATCTGTCAGAGCAGCAGTGGATGCAGAATCTGACACTGAAGCAGATAGATTCATGAAAGATGCTGAAAAGGCACTATCTGATGTAATTTCGGCTGTGGAGAAGGCAGTAAGTTGATAAATATAGTAAACCTAGAGACACGATAATATCCGTCTCCAGATGCTAGTATTGCGCGATTGAATTAGCTAATCCATCACCAAGTAACAGGGGCAGGTTCTACATCTACCTCTGTTTTTGTTGTATCTACTTTTTCGACAATGTGTCGTCTAACTGCTGCTGGAATGGGTCTAAACTAAAATTAATCCTAAGTTTTGCTCGAAGGCATTGAAGTTATTGCTTAAGAAATCTAAAATAATACGTTTAAGTCAACGTTATCAAAGTAGGCTTACTAGGTTAACACTTGCCGAAATCAATTGTTCCCCCAGTAAACTTGATTCTTTATTTGGATTTAATTAATTTTTCCGGATAATTACTTATTAGCAAACTCTTATTAACTATCCACTGTCTTAATATATAGCTACACATAAAGCTCTTATGAAGCCCAGTTCTAAAATTTTAGCAACATCGTTTAATTATCATGGTGACTACCCCTGTCCTGTTTGTCGTGTGGGCAAAATTTCCCATATGCCAATGATGGAGGCAATGTCTTGTGATTTTTGTCAACAGATTTTTACAGTTAATATCGAGCAACAACAATTAAAAATGCCTTCGCGTCAACCCCCTTTAGTATGGCGTTGGAGTGGTTTTAATTGGACAGAAGCTCAACTCGAAGGTGTTGAATTTGGTTGGGGTTATATTATTGGGGCGCTAGCTTTTGTAATTTTACCTACAAGCCTAATTGGTATTATTGCTTATAATTTTCCGCCTTCTCCCCAAGTTCCCCTGAGTTGGGTTCCTTATTTATGGACAGCTTTAACATTTATTTCTCACTTCACAATTATTTTATGGTTATTTATTGAGGTATACCAAATTCCCATTCGTGCATACTTAAGAGCAATTCGCGAACGTTTATTAATTCGGTGAAAAATTTCCAATTAGTAACAAAATTACTCGACAATATTTGTAATTAGCATACTATTAGAAAAATTTGTCGAATCAGAGCTTCAGATCGAGAGCTAATCGCTCATAATTAAATTGGTTATAAATAAAACGTCCTATGAGAGAGCTGGAGCGGTATTACAGAGTATTGGAACTTGAGCCTGGAGCAACTCTAGATGAAGTTAATCAGGCTTACAAAGATTTAGCTTTTGTATGGCATCCAGACCGTATGCCGCAGGATAATCAGCGTCTCAAAGATAAGGCAGTATCAAAATTACAGCAAATCAATGAAGCGCGGGATAAATTGCGATCGCATAAAGCCCGTTTGCATGTAACATCATCTAGAACGACCTCGCAATCTGCATCAAACCCAAGGTCGCAGCAAACAACCACGTCTAAAACTGCGTCGCAAACAACATCCTGGTATAGTTCTCCATACCCATCTTCTCCATACCCACCATCGTCATCCCAATCATCGTCATCCCAATCGCGAAAACCTGCCGAACCAAGTTATCAACCACCAAAACCACATCCCGATTTAACTGGGAAAGATTATAGCGGTGCAAATTTAACTAATCGCGATTTTTCGGGTAGAAATATGAGTTATGCCAATTTAAAGGGTGCTAACCTCAGCGATACGTTCATGCATAAGGTCAATTTGTATGGTGCGGATTTGTCTGAGGCTAATTTGTTTCGAGCTAATTTACTTTTGGCTGATTTGCGCGAAGCTAATTTACAGTCTGCAAATTTAATTGGTGCCGATTTAAGTGGTGCTGACTTGCGTGGTGCTGATTTGCGTGGTGCTAGGGTGATGATTGGCGATCGCGTTCAAGTTAAACTTATTGGTGCTTTGTTAAATGGGGCTATTATGCCTGATGGTTCGATTCATGAATAATTTTTTTTAAAAACTAAAACCAAACGAATTTCAACATGGGTTAATATCTCCGATTTCTGGGAAGAAGTCGGGGACACATTTTTATTTTTTATTGATATTTTTGATTTATATTTTTCCTGCAATAATTAATCGACCAATAATGTCTAAGTTAAATAATAAAAACTTACCATATTATTTGTCGGGGCAGGGTTTTCCCACTCTTACAATTATTTGGCACATATTTTTTGCTGTTCCCTTATCATTCGTATTATTTGTATCAATCGTGGGAAAGGATGGGGGAACCCCACCCCTACGGGAATTGGGGAAAATTTACTTCTTGATGTTTCCTAAAACTATTTCTTAATATTTAAATAATAATATTTTAACCTAGCTGGTATAAGTTGATAGTGCCTAGTATGACTGGTATTATTTGATTCTCCAATATCTATTCATCCTCAGATGGTTGACATCAGCCTCAAATTAAAATTTGGTTTAAATATATAATTCGTAACTACGGGTTTTAAGTCTTTTTTATTTGACTTTTGTTTTAAACCATAAATTCATTTATCGGCTCTCGATTTAACCATCTTGAATAGTAGTCTGTTAGTATTTTTTTCAGGCAAAGATATTTTTGATATGTTTCACCACTGGGACTTTTGTGAATAATATAAGTTCCAGATTTTGGATTCAACATTCAAGTAATTCAGAATTTTTCTGCTGTCGATTTAGTTTTAGTCGTAGTCAATATCATTAAACAACAAGGTAGCAATAAATGAGTAATCAACCTCAATTAAAATTTGCTGGAACTTTAAGCTTGGATGGTGCAGAAATTTCTGATTTTGACCCCAAAACTAAGCGTCTATTTACAACCGGAGAAGTGGCAGGTAAGCCTGTACTGCAAGTCACTGATATTTCCGATCCTACCAAACCGACTAAAATTGGTAACATCGACCTTGCGAGCTTTGGTAGTGGAATTCAAAGTATTGCTGTGAGGAAAGGTCAGGGTAGTGAAAATAGTATTGTTGCGATCGCAATTTCTGATACAACTGTAACTGACCCTGGTAAGGTTGTCTTTTTTGACGCTACTGTTGATGTTACTAAACCAGTAGAACTTTCCCAAGTGACGGTAGGTGCTTTACCTGATATGCTGACTTTTTCCCCCGATGGGACAAAGGTTTTGGTTGCTAATGAAGGAGAACCAACAAGTGACTACACAATTGATCCAGAGGGTTCCATTAGCATTATTGATGTTTCTGGAAGTATTGCCGCTTTAGATAATACTAAAGTTACGACTGCAACTTTTACAGCTTTTAATGGTCAGGAAGCGCAATTAAGACAGCAAGGAGTGAGAATCTTTGGTCCTAATGCTTCCGCATCTCAAGATTTTGAACCAGAATATATTACTTTTTCTGGTGATGGGAAAACGGCTTTTGTGACTCTCCAAGAAAATAATGCTTTAGCAAAGGTGGATATTGCCACTGCAACTGTCACCGCTATTTTACCTTTAGGATTTAAAGACCATAGTTTACCAGGAAATGGAATTGATGCGAGCGATCGCGATAGTATTGTTGGTGATATTAAAACTCATCCTGTTTTGGGGATGTATCAACCAGATGCGATCGCCTCATATCAAGCTAATGGTAAAACCTATTATGTGACTGCGAATGAAGGTGATTCTCGCGATTACAGTGCTTTTAGTGAGGAAACACGGGTTGGTAGTATCACACTTGATTCTACTGTTTTCCCTAATGCTACTGACTTGAAAACAAATGCTAATCTCGGTAGTTTGCGAACCACCAATGCCCTGGGAGATACTGATGGGGATGGAGATTTTGATAAAATTTATACTTTTGGTGGTCGTTCTTTCTCTATCTGGGATGATACGGGTAAATTAGTATTCGATAGTGGTGACCAGTTAGAACAAATTACCAAGACTCAAACACCAACATTGTTTAATGCTAACGATGGTAAAGCTACTGATGTTGATACTCGTTCTGATGATAAGGGACCAGAACCAGAATCGGTAGTTGTTGGTTATGTCAGTGGTAAACCCTACGGATTTATTGGTTTAGAGCGTGCTGGTGGTGGTGTGATGGTTTATGACCTCAGCAACCCGACTAAACCTGAGTTTGTCCAGTATATTCGCACTGAAACTGATATTAGTCCGGAGGGATTAAAGTTTATTTCTGCTGCTGATAGTCCCAATGGCAAACCATTACTAGCAGTTTCTAATGAAGTTAGTAAAACTGCAACCTTATACGAAATTGAAGCTCCCAATTTTACCTTACAATTGCTCCATGCTGCCGACCAAGAAGCAGGTGTTCCGGCATTGGATAACGCACCTCGTTTCAGTGCGGTTTTAAATGCGCTGAAGAACCAGGATGCTAATAACGACGGCAAAGTTGACTATACCAACACCATTTCCTTATCTTCCGGGGATGCATATATTCCCGGTTTGTTCTTAGATGCAGCAAAAGACCCTTCCCTAGCTCCATTATTGGGTAAAGAAGGACAAGGACGTGCTGATATTATCATTCAAAATGAACTGGGTTTTCAAGCGATCGCATTCGGAAATCACGAGTTTGATTTGGGTACGGGTGTAGTTAAATCTGTACTTGCTGTTGATGGTGCTTATCCTGGGGCAAAATTCCCCTATTTAAGTTCAAATTTAAATTTTGCTCCCGATGCAAATTTAGCAGGTTTAGTGACTGCTGATGGTCAAGAAGCTAGTACTATCCCCAATAAAATTGCCAAAAGTACGGTTGTAACGGTTAACGGTGAAAAAATAGGTGTGGTTGGTGCGACTACTCCCACCCTCAGAAGTATTTCTTCCCCTGGTAGTGTGGGTGTTTTACCAAGCAACCCTACTGATATAGCTGCCCTTGCTGCGGAAATTCAGAAGTCAGTCGATGCATTGAAAGCTCAAGGGATTAATAAAATTGTCCTGCTTGCTCACATGCAACAAATTGCGATCGAGCAACAATTGGCTGGTTTGTTGAAGGATGTAGACATTATTATGGCAGGTGGGTCGAATACTCGCTTGGTGGATGCTACAGACCGTTTACGTGCAGGAGATAGCAAACAGGGTGATTACCCGATTCTTACCAAGTCTGCCACTGGTGAGGATATGGTGATTATTAACACCGATGGTAACTATAAGTATGTTGGTCGTTTGGTGGTGGATTTTGATGCTCAGGGTAAGATTGTTCCTGCCAGTATCAACCCCAATGTCAGTGGCGCTTATGCGACTGATGACCAAGGTGTGGCAGCGCTCAATGCTCAAAATTTAGTTGACCCGGAAATTAAAGCGATTACCGATGCATTACGTCAGGTAATTGTTAAGCAAGATGGAAATTTTTTGGGTACAACTACAGAATTTCTCAATGGTGTTCGTTCGGATGTGCGTACCCAAGAAACTAATTTGGGGAATTTAACAGCAGATGCCAATCTGGACTATGGGAAGCGACTTGACCCGACTGTTGTTGTTTCGATTAAAAATGGTGGGGGAGTTCGTAATAGTATTGGTCGTATCTTTACACCTACTGGTGCAACTGAAACTGTAAAACTTCCCCCGGAAGGAAATCCTTTGTCGGGAAAACCGGAGGGTGGTATTTCTCAACCGGATTTACAAAATGCTCTCTCTTTTAATAATGCATTGACTTTGGTGACTGTGACAGCAGACCAATTAAAGCAGGTTTTGGAACATGGGGTTGCTGCAACCGCAACAGGTGCAACCCCAGGACAGTTTCCGCAAATTGGTGGTGTTTCTTTCAGCTTTGACCCTACTAAACCAGCAGGACAACGGATTCAAAATGCCACAATTTTGAATGATGATGGAACTTTCAGGGATGTTTTGGTTAAGGATGGTCAGGTACAAGGCAATAAAAATCGGGGAATTAGAATTGTCACCTTGGGTTTTTTAGCAGATGGTGGTGATAGTTATCCTTTGGGTGGTTTTATCGCTGCGAATCCCACGTTTGCAAATCGTGTTGATTTAATTGGGGAAACAGACAAAGATTTAAATTTGAACGGGAAAATCGATGCACCTGTTGATGCGAAAAAGTTTGACTTAGGAAAAGCGAATTTTGCGGTTTCTGGTACGGAACAGGATGCATTTGCAGAATATTTGGCGGCAAATTTTGCTAATTCTCCATTTAATAGTAAGGATACAGCACCAGCATTGGATACCCGCATTCAACGTTTGGATGCTCGTAATGATGGGGTGTTTGCAAAAACAACTATTGAGTCAGCAACTCCGGGAATTGTGGGGATTAAGGGAGGTTCGGGAGTCAATCAGTTGCGGTTTAGTGTTAATCAGAGTAACTCTAGTGCTACGGTAAATGAGTTAGTTGTATTTGAATCGGATGGTTCAGCAAAACCTGATTTAAAACAACTTTTATCGAGTGGTAAGGCAAAGGTTATTTCTGCGGCTGTGGGTAATAAACCAACTGGTTTTAATCCCGATTTAGAATCGCGAACTTTAGGTTTTGCTCCGGGAAGTAAATTAGGTTTTGCTTTAATTAAGGATGGAACTGCCGATGATATTCAAGCTGGGAAGAATAAAGAGATTATTTTTTCGACTACGAATAATTTTGTGAGTAATGTCTCAGCAAATGGCTTTAATTTAGCAATTGATGGATTTAATGTTAAAGCCGAGTCGGTAAATGAAGTTCGTCCATTAGGAACTAATTTACAAAACAAGAATGACGGTGAATTAATCGATTTACGGGATATCTCTGGCACAGTGGAAGCGACTTTCTCGATGTATCGGGAAGCTGCATTTAATAACCAGGTTTATTTTTACAAACTTGATAACGCTGATGGTTTAGTTGGTGGAATTAATCCCGGTACTGGCAGTAATTATTTGAATTCTGCATTAGGAAATCTAGTTACAGGTGCAGATGGGAAAGCTGTGAAATTAGAAGTTGCAAATCAGGGTACAGCGACAATTAAAGCCACAGTAAATGCAGGTTCAATTATTGCTCCTTTGATTGTTATCAATGGCACTCTTGAACAACTTCAAGATACAAATCCCAATAATAATCCTGTGGTTTACTTCCCATTCTTGGGTGCGAATCCCAACCAGGTAGACCACATGCGTTTATTGGGTGATAACACCTTTGGTTTTGAAGATTTACCTGGTGGTGGAGATAAGGATTATAACGACATCATTGTTAAGGTCAATTTAGCTCCCGTTGTTTAATTAACACACCTACGAAAAATAATGTAGAGACGTAGCACTGCTACGTCTCTACAAAGGTTTTAGGGAAAGAAAAATTAAATTCGGTCGATGTTTTTGAATTTAGTTTTTAAACGCATAGACCCTACGTCTTCCCGAAGGGTAGGAACGCTGAGGTAAACGCAAAGTTACGCGGAGTATTGATTGAGATAATTGTGTGCTAAGTCGAAAATTTAATTATTCCCAAAAATAGGAAGTGAGAATTATGCCTGTTCCCAATTCTGGTGATATCATTTTCAATGAATATGCATCTGATAATGATGCCAATGGTAACGATTTTGTTGAACTTTTGACCATCGCAGACAATCTTGATTTACGCGGTTTAAGAATTTCCGATAATGAATTAATTGGGGGAGTTCTCAACAACAATGAGTCAGTATTCGTATTTGGTAACGATGCATTTTTGAATAATGTCCCCAAAGGAACTACGATCGCAATTTGGACTGCTGCGACGGGAATCACCCCAGATACCACCACCAATCCCGCAAGTAACGACTGGAAGATGGTTTTAGCTCCGGGAACGGGGATTACTGCTAGTGTTGATGGTTTGGGTGGTAATTTAAATACGGGTTTGTCTACGGGTGGAGAAGCACTTTATCTTTATTCCCCTGGTGCGGATGGAAATAGTGGGGGAACTGATAATGTGTATTTGGATTTCCTATCCTTTGAAGCTGATGGTGGAGATGCTCCAACTGGGTTTACTGATATAAATTTAGCCAGTCTCGCTGATAATGCTTACTATACTGGAAATACTGCCACTGGGAAAAATACAGCTAGTAATTGGGTGAAATACGACTTTCCCCCAGCAAATACTAATAATCCCACTCCGGGAGATGGGAACCCAAATCAAGATTTGAGTGGATTACGTACGATCGCAGCAATTGGAATTGCGATCGCTCAATCGAATGGTAGTACGAATGTTGCTGAAGGTGGTGTGACTGATAGTTATACGCTGGTATTGAATAGTCAACCAACCGCAGATGTTACTGTTACTATTAATCCCGATTCCCAAGCGACGACAAATCCCACAACCCTAATTTTTACTACCGCTAATTGGAATCAACCACAAACGGTCACGGTTACTGCTGTGGATGATACGGTTGTTGAGGGTAATCATTCAAGTAGTATTAGCCACACAGTAAGTAGCACAGATAGTAATTACAATGGAATTGCGATCGCTGGTGTGAATGTCAATATTTCCGATAATGATATTGCACCAGCTTCCCGGATTCGTGATATCCAAGGTACTGCACATCGTTCTCCTTTGGTGGGTCAAACTGTCAATAATGTTCAAGGTGTTGTCACCGCAGTTGCTGCTAGGGGTTTTTATCTGCAAGACCCCAATCCGGATAGTAATGATGGGACATCGGAGGGGATTTTTGTTTTTACTAGTTCTGCACCTTCTGTAACTGTAGGACAATCGGTGGAGGTAACGGGAAGGGTAGATGAGTTTCGTCCGGGAAATAATGCTGGTAATTTGACGACGACTCAAATTAATGCCAGTGTTTCTGGTGCTGTGGTGACTCCATTAGCAAGTTCTTTGGGAACTATTACTCCAATTGTGATTGGTACGGGTGGTCGAGTTCCCCCAAATGCAGTTATTCAAAATGATTTCACAACAACCAATCGGGGAAATGTGGAAACGGGTGGAGATTTCGATCCAACAACGGAAGGGATTGACTTCTTTGAAAGTTTGGAAGGGATGGTTGTCCAAATTAATAACCCCGTTACGATTAGTCCCACCAATAATTTTGGGGAAATTTGGGTACTTGCCGATAATGGTGCAAATGCAACTGGAAGAACTGCGAGGGGAGGAAGTTTAATTTCCCCAACCGACTTTAATCCCGAACGCATTCAAATCGACGATACTTTGTTTACTTCGGGAACTTCACCCTTGGTAAATGTTGGTGCAACCTTGAATCCAATTTCTGGTGTGGTTGATTATAACTTCAACAATTACGAAGTTTTACCAACCTCCCTGACTATTAATTCCCCCAGTTCCCTAAATAAAGAAACAACAAACCTTGCTGGAGATAGGGATAACCTAACTATTGCGACCTTTAACGTCGAAAATTTAGACCCAGGTGACGGTGATACCCAATTCAATAATATTGCTAACCGCATTCTCAACAACCTCAAAGCACCCGATATTATATCCCTCGAAGAAATTCAGGATAACAACGGTGCAACCAACGATACTGTAGTTGATGCAAACCAAACCTACCAAAAGCTAATTGATGCCATTAAAACTGCTGGAGGTCCAACTTACCAATATCGTCAAATCAACCCCGTAGATGACCAAGATGGGGGTCAACCTGGGGGAAATATCCGTGTGGGTTTCCTATTTAATCCTGCAAGGGTAAATTTCGTCGATCGCACTGGTGGAGGTTCGACAATCAACACCACAATTACCAATACTAGTGGGAAACCGGAACTTTCCGCTAATCCTGGTCGGATTGACCCCACTAATTCAGCATTTAGTAGTAGTCGCAAACCTGTGGTGGGTGAATTTATCTTCAAAGGAGAAACTGTATTTGCGATCGCGAATCATTTTAACTCAAAAGGTGGTGACCAATCTTTATTCGGTCCCAATCAACCCCCCACATTGAGCAGCGAAGCCCAACGTCTCCAACAAGCGCAAATTGTTAATGATTTCGTCGATAGCATTTTGAATGTGAATCCTAATGCTAACGTCATAGTCTTGGGAGATTTGAACGACTTTGAGTTTTCCGAACCGTTGAATGTGTTGAAGGGTATACCAGGAGGAACGGGAACCCCTGTTTTAAATAATCTCTTGGATACTATTCCGGCAACGGAACGTTATACCTACAACTTCCAAGGTAACGCTCAAGTTCTCGACCACATCTTAGTTAGCAATAATCTCTCCAACAAATTAAATGGTTACGATATCGTCCATATTAATTCCGAATTTGCTGACCAAGATAGTGACCATGACCCCAGTGTCGCTCAGTTTAATTTTGCACCCCAACCCAAAGTCACTAATTACAACTTCAATAATTTACCCAAATTAGGAACAACCTCCACTGGTCAAGATATTTTCTTGGGTGGCTTTTCTGGTTTATATTTCCAAGGAATCGCGGCAAACGGTAATCTTAAATTTGTCACCCACACCGATAGGGGACCAAATGGAGAACCAACTGCTGGGAAAAGACCATTTCTTTTACCCAATTTCCAACCGGAAGTAGTCAACTTTGAATTGAATCGTACCACCAGCGAAATCACCATCACCAAGAGAACCGGATTATTTCGTTCAGATGGAACTACTCCCCTAACTGGTTTACCCAACTTACAAACTGGGGTACAAAATACAGCTTATACCGATGAAATTGGTGTGGATTTAAAAGGTAATACCCTAACTAATGACACCTTGGGAGCAGATTTAGAAGGGATTGTGGTTGCTGAAAATGGTGACTTATGGATGGTTGATGAATATCGTCCAGCAATTTATCACTTCGATAGCAACGGTAAATTAATTGATCGCTTTATTCCCCAAGGAGAACCCACTGCTATAGGCTCCTTTGGAACTCCAATCATACCAGCTATTTACGCTCAAAGACGGGCAAATCGTGGTTTTGAGGCTGTTGCTTTAGAAGGTCGAAAACTTTATGCATTTATTCAAAGTGCGATCGATAATCCCGATAATGCCAGCGATACCGTATCCAGAGCTTCCCGGAATTTGAGAATTCTGGAATTTGATATTGTCAGTAAACAGGTGACAGGGGAATATTTATATCTACTCGACGATATTACAGCTAGTGGGAACGCCAAAACAGATAAAATTGGGGATGCGGTTGCTCTCGGTAACGGAAAATTCGCTGTTGTTGAACGAGATGACTTGTCTACTACTGCTTCCAACAAGTTGATTTACCAAATCGACTTAAAAGAAGCAACCAACATCAATAACCCTGCTAACTTTACCCTGCCAACAGGTAAAACCATCGAACAATTAACTCCCCAAGAATTAACAACCGCAAACATCAAACCCGTCAGTAAAAATCTGATTGCCAATGCGGCTAAATTTGGTTATATCGGGGTGGAAAAATTAGAAGGTTTAGCACTCATTGCCCCAAATACCCTAGCCCTAATTAACGATAATGACTTTAACGTTGCTGGAACCAATGTCCCAGAAAAATTAGGGATTTTAGAACTACCCAACAACTTACCCGTTGCTGAAACTGGGTTAACCAAGAATACCAGCAATGATGTGTTCAATATTTCCGGTGGTGTGGGAATACCCAGATTACAAGTATCCCTAGTTGGACGTAGTTCTAATTTAGTTAACGAGCTGAGTGTATTTACTGTAGATGATAGCCAAGGAACCATCAATGGGATTGCTCCCGGTCAAACTGGATACACAGAAGCAGCATTACAAAGAGGGAGAGTAATTATTAGCGCGATCGCAAATAATCCCACTGGTTTCAATCCCAACGAATTAACCCGGTTATTGGAGTTTAATTCTGGAGATAATGTACGTTTTCTACTAGTTAAAAATAGCAGTATTGATGCTGTTAAAGCTGGTAAAACTCCTTTGAGTGATGTGTTAATTTCCTCCCAAACTACTCAAAAAATAGCTGATGTTGGGAATGGTGGTTTCACTTTATCTTGGGAAGATGGAACTGGTAATAGTAGTGATTTCAAAGATTTAGAGGTGAAGATTAAATTCACAAATCAACAATTACCTTTAGGGAGTAACTTACAAGGTCAAAACCAAGCAGAATTAATCGATTTACGGAGTATTTCCGGTAATATCAAAGCTGAATTTATCTTGAATCGGGAAGCTGGATTCAATAACTTTGTTGGTTTCTACCGTATTGCCAATCAAAACGGTGGAATCGACATCAACGGAGATAAAATTGCCGATATTCTTCCTGGGCAATCAGGTTATACCCAAGCTGCAATTAATCAACGTATTCCTGGAGTCGATTTAACAGTAAATAACCAAGGGAAAGCAAACTTCAATAGTACTTTGCTCGGTGGTTCATTGCTCGCACCATTTATTATTGCTAATGGTAGAACTGATGCGGTTTTAGATAGTAATCCTAATAATGACCCCGCAGTTTACTTTTCCTTCCTGGGAGCGAATCCTGGACAAGTTGACCACATTCGGTTGTTGGCAAATAATACCTGGGGATTTGAAGATTTACCCAACGGTGGAGATAAGGATTACAACGATGTAATTGTTCGGGTGAATTTGACTGTGTGAAACTTGTAATTCACCAACAATATCAAGGGGCTATTTGACTAAGGAGGAAGCAGGTAGAACTATTTTTATCTGCTTCTTTTTCCTATCTTTTAGTAATCTTTTTATCCTATTTAATTTTCAACTATTTTTTCTTAATTAAATATGATTAGAAGATATTTATTAAGACTACGAATACAACAAAAAATAACTCTAAGGGACTTCCAAATAAATAATTCTTCAATTCGTAGGGTGGGTTAGGACGACAGTCCGTAACCCACCATTATTTATTGGGTGATTTATTTTTTGGTGTTCCCTAATCGAATAAATGAATTTATAACAACATGTAAAAAACTTGATGTTTAACATCATATATATTCTTCTTAATCTAGAGATGACACTATAGAGCAAGGAAACTCACTTGATACAGACAAGAGTGTTCGTCGAGTCCAAAAACGTCAGCGCTAACTAGTAAAAGATTTATCTAGTACAGCTTGTTCGCATAGTAATCGTTTATTTAAGTCCATTGCCTCGCAAACATATCTAAACAATCAACCTTTAGGGAGATTACTTTTCATGGCGAATACACCATTCGACACAACTCAGCCTTCCCAAGTTAAAGGGCTAAATGGTTACACAGTCGATCCAATCTTTACCGTTGGTGACAAAATAGGCGATTATGTTCCCCCCGGTATTCTGGATGGGATTGGTGCTTTTTCACTTAACGACACCACCGTACGTCTGCTTGTTAACCACGAGCTAGGCAATACCGTTGGTTATAAGTACACCCTGGAAAATGGCACTCAACTCCCTGGTGCAAGAGTGAGTTTTTTTGATGTTGACAAGCGCACATTTGAGATTACTGATGCTGGACTAGCCTATGACACCATCATCAACCGCAAAGGTGAAGTTGTTGATGAAGCCTCTGATTTAGATTTTGGTGGTCTTGCTAGATTTTGTTCTGCTGCTTTATTTGAAGCAAATCAATTTGGTGCTGGTAAAGGTTTTGCCGATCGCATTTTCTTTACTGGTGAAGAAAATGATGGGGGTTCAGAATTTGCTTTAGATACTGCAACCAACACTTTGTATGCTTTGCCTTGGTTGGGTCGTGCAGCTTGGGAAAATGTTACAGAACTTGACACAGGAACCACTGACAAAGTTGCCATATTAGTTGGAGACGATCGCGATCCTGCACCTCTAATCCTTTACGTTGGGACAAAGAATCCATCTGGTAACTTCCTAGAGCGTAATGGTCTTACTAATGGAGAATTATTTGTCTGGGTTGCTGATGATCCTAATAATCCTAGTGATGCGATCGAAGCCGATCCTAGAGACTTTAAAGGTACAAACAACTTCACAGGTGGTAAGTTTGTAAAGATTGACTACTATCGCCCCGACCTTGCTAGTGCTACCCCCATTGCTCAAACTGCCCTTGGTTACGATTCTCAAGGTTTTGCTACCCAAGCTCAACAAGACAAGTTAGCGGCAGATGTTAAAGGCTTCTTGTTCTCTCGTCCTGAAGATGTTGCGACCAACCCTAAAGACGGTACACAAGCTGTACTAGCTTCCACAGGTCGCGAATCTATTTTTGGTGGTGCTGACACTTGGGGAACAACCTACAAAATTGATGTTGACTTTAGCGGCATTGCTACTGGTGTCATCAATGCTGACGCTACCATTCTTTATGATGGCAACGAAGCTGATAAGAGAGATTTCGGTCTACGTAGTCCTGACAACCTCGATTGGGCTGATGACGGCAAAATCTACATCCAAGAAGACCGTGCTATTTCTTCAACTCTGTTTGGCGCAACTTCTAAAGAAGAAACCTCAATCTGGAGGCTCGATCCTTCAGCCGCTAACCCTTCTTCAACCCTAACCCGCATTGGACAAGTCGATCGCTCAGGTATTCCTTCAGGTCAAGTTGACTCCAACCCTGCTGACCTTGGTAACTGGGAAACTTCTGGTATTCTTGATGTTTCCAAATTGTTTGGGAATCAAGCTGGTGAAGTGTTTATTTTTGATGTCCAAGCTGGAACGCTCAACAATGGCACTATTATCACCGCAACCAACATTGATGGTGATGGTAACGGAACCCCAACTGCTAACGAAAACCTCGTTCGTGGTGGTCAGCTATCATTCTTGATTGCTCCTACTGCCAAACTTGTACAAAGTTCTTCCCTAGTTACTGGTGCTACTTCTGGTGGTGACACTGTTGAAGCTGGTATCAGTGAAGGTTTTGATGGTGTTAATGACATCGTTTTTACTGGTGCTGGTAATGACATTGTTGATAGCGTCATTGGTGGAGCTTTAGCTAGTGGTAACCGCATTGATACTGGTAGTGGCGCTGATACTATTTTCGTAGCTAACAACGATCGCGCTTTTGGTGGATCGGGTGATGACACATTTGAAGCGACAGACGCTAGTGGCTATCGTGCTTCTGGTGCTGCTGGGGATGACGACTTCTTCCTTGGTTCCAATGGTCGTGCTTTAGGTGGTGATGGCAGCGATCGCTTCTTTGTTGGGACTGGTGGTGGTAACTTGCTATCTGGTGGTGGTGGTGCTGACCAATTCTGGATTGCAAATGGGGAATTACCACAAGCTGCAAATACCGTACTTGATTTCCAAGCTGGTAGCGATGTACTTGGCTTCCAAGGGGTAAGTTTCGGCTTTGCAGATTTAACCCGTACTGGCAATACCATTGCTTTTGCTGGTAATGCGATCGCGACATTAACTGGAGTTGACACTTCTAGCTTAACCGCAGCTAACTTTACTTTCATCTAATACCAATTGGTGGATTAATTTAGGATGAGCGGAAATTCGTTCCGCTCATTCTAATGTTATTTGTTATTTAAGAGGGGTCATCCCAATATTGAAACTCAGACTAATGCGCGCTTCTTCGCTCATATTCATGTCTACCCCATGCAAAAGCCAACTGGGAAACAATAACATTGTGCCTTCATGAGGTTTATAACTAACCTTAGGAAAAGTCCATAAATTAAACTCAGTCACAGGGGGAATCAACATCTGTGAGGCAGGACGAGGATCGGAAAAAATATACTTCCACAGTTTTCTGGAGCTTTGAGATAATAAACCCCACTCAATATTGAATTTGGATGATTATGCACAGAATTTGATGCTAGTTTTCCATTGACGATTGCCCAGCAAGTTGTGATATTAACAGAAAATTTTTGTAAATCCCAACGTAAAAAGATTGCGACTTCCATGACATTTTTATGGATAATTTCTGTGAATTCAGAGAAGCGATCGCGTTCATGTAAATTATTCAGACTATGCCATCCGAGTAGATTTGACCATTTCTCACCTTTGCGATCGCGTTGCTGTTCTGCATCAATTTCTTGCAACAAAATTGGATTTAATCTTTGATAGTTATCGACTGTAAAATGCCAAATTGGAGTAGGAAACCAATCGTTTCTAGAGCTAGACATAAAGATTTTTTTGATGAATTGATAAAGGTGTCAGCATTATAAATTTATTACAAATGCAACACCATAAAAGTGAATACAAATAATAAATAAATTAATTGAACTGATGATATTTTAAGCTGTCTTATATATATCTTTTTCTTAATCAATACTTAACTCTTTAAGAGAGTAGACTTAATGCGGAAAGATGAATTTCAGTGGTATAATCCAATTCGCAATATCAGGGATAGATAAATGGTAAATTGCGACTTATTTTAATACATTTATCTGTTATTTCATGATTTATGCAAGTAGGATAATCTACCAGTCTCGACAGCAAATGAAGCTAAATGAAAAATTTTGCATTGCTATTCAATATCTAAATATCTAAAAATTATCACAGTCTATTCAATCAGAAAAATTTTAGGAAGGAATATGGCTATTATTAATGGCACTTCTGGGAAGGATGAATTAAGAACATTAGGAAGTAATGACGAATTACTGGGTTTAGAGGGAAATGATATCCTCGATGCTGCAACCGGAACAGGAAAAAATATTCTGCGTGGTGGTGAGGGAAATGATGAGTTATTTGCCTATACCGAAGATGAACTTTATGGGGATAAAGGAGACGATATTCTCTATTCTGATGGTAAGGGAAATAATAAACTTTATGGTGGTGAAGACAACGATATAATTTTTCCTGACATTAATGACCAGGTATTTGGTGATAATGGTGATGACGTAATTTATGCTGGTGATGGTGGTAGTAGCTTTACTGGTGGTATTGGTCTAGATATATTTTGGATGCTAATGTTGAAGCTCCTGAAAATCCCAATACTATTAATGATTTTGCATCAACACTAGATAAAATTCGGGTTGATTTGGAACAGATAAATAAATTCAGCGACCTGACAATTACACAGGAGGGAACTGATTCTGTTATTAGTGCTATTGGTAAAAAACTCGCGATTCTTAAGAATACACAAGTTACTAGTCTTAATCCTGGAAATATATTAATAGGTACGGATGATATTCCTGATATTCCCAGTATCATCGATACCAAAGACAATATATTTACTATTGGTGGTTCTCTATCTGCTAAAACAAACTTGAAAGTCAAACTTACCAGTATTGATGCAAGTTTCGTCAACGAAGTTGGTTTTTTCATCGTTAAAGATGATAAAGGTAGAATTGTTGACCCTGATACTGGTAATTCATTGACTGCTGCGGATGGAGATGCTTATTTAAAACTTGCTTTGAAACAATCTCAGATATTACTATCGGGAATTTCTAACCCTCCTAATGGTTTCAAGTCTAATGAGATATCTCGAATTGTAGAAGGAATTAAAGGTGGCGATCGCATTGTTTTCTACATGGTTCAAAATGGTACTACCGATGGTATTCTCGCTAATCAAATTCCCTCTAGTAAAATTCTTTTAGGTTCTAGTTTTGGCTCTGACGCTTTTCTACAACTAAAAGTAGACAATTTAGGAAATGGCAAATTTAACTTTGCTTGGGAAGACCAAATTGGTGGAGGTGATAAAGACTTTAATGATATGGTATTTTCTCTAGAGTTAAGTAATGAATCTGCTCCTTTTGGAAGTACTTTACAAGGAAAAAATTCCTCGGAATTATTGGATTTAACTAAAGCATCCGCTAATATCAAAGCTGATTTTTCCGTTTCCCGTGAAGCTGATTTCAACAACGAAGTTTATTTCTATAAGGTTGATAGCACTGATGGTTTAGTTGGTGGTTTAAATCCTAACTCTGCAAATCAAGCTGATTATCTCCAAGCTGCAATTAATAACGTTCTCAAGGATGCCAGCACTGGACAAGCTGTGAAATTTGCTGCTAATAACCAGGAAATCCAAACTGGTTCAGCAGTAATTGCTCCCGGTTCGATTCTAGCTCCCATGATTATTGTTAATGGTAGCTTGAACGAACTCACAGACTCCAACCCCAACAACAATCCCACCGTTTATTTCCCATTCTTAGGTGTCAATCGCGATCGCGTTGACCATATTCGTCTTCTGGGTAACAACGCCTGGGGGTTTGAAGATTTAGCTGGTGGTGGGGATGGTGATTTCAATGATGTCATCGTCAAGATGAATTTGAGTATCGTGAAATAGCGATCGCATAAGTGAACCGTTGGTTTATCGCAAACCAAAGTTTTTCCCATATTCTTAGATTCCTAAACCCCAAATAGTATCCCAGTGTTTACTTCCCATTCTTAGGTGCTAATGGCGATCGCGTTGACCATATTCGTCTGTTGGGTAACAATACCTGGGGATTTGAAGATTTAGCTGGTGGTGGGGATGGTGATTTCAATGATGTCATCGTCAGCCAAGTAAAAAGTAAAAAGATAAAGGTAAAAAGAAAACCCCAGAGATAAATCTAGGGGCTTGAAACAAGGAATCTTTATCTTTCTCCATGAATCAATTCAGGGGCTTGTATCCGT
>JAAUPE010000258.1 GCA_012034595.1 Calothrix sp. CSU_2_0
GGCAATGGGCAAGTGGCGAGAGCAATGGGCAAGGGGCAAGGGGCAGTGGGTTATCCCCAATTCCCCCTTCGTGAACGCCAAGGGCGAACGTTTGGCAGGACGGAAACCCTCCGGGTGCGTCAATTTGATGGAGAGCAACGCCGCTGCGGGGGTCCCCCCGTTAAGGCGATTGCGGGGACGGAAACCGACCCCATCAACTGGCTTACCGACACCGCCAAGTGGACTCACAATGCCCAATGCCCAATGCCCAATGCCCTATGCCCTATGCCCAATTCCCAATTCCCAAATCTAAAATCTAAAATCTAAAATCTAAAATCTGAAAGTTATGGTCAGTCTGCTAGAAAATCCTTTGCGGGTTGGTCTGCAACAACAAGGGATGCCCGAACCCCAAATTATCATTATCTTTGGTGCTTCCGGAGATTTGACTTGGCGCAAACTCGTGCCATCGCTGTACAAACTGCGAAAAGAACGGCGCATTCCTCCCGAAACCACCATAGTTGGTGTTGCTCGTCGTGACTGGAGCCACGAATACTTCCGCGAGCAGATGCGGAAAGGCATGGAAGAAGCTCACGGTGGTGTACACCCAGAGGAACTCTGGCAAGATTTTTCTCAAGGTTTGTTCTACTGTTCTGGTAATACCGATAATCCCGAAGATTACCAAAAACTTAACAAACTTTTAAACGAACTCGACCAAAAGCGGGGAACACGAGGTAATCGCATGTATTACCTGTCGCTGTCACCAAATCTTTTCCCCGAAGCCATCAAGCAGCTTGGGACTGCAAAAATGCTTGAAGACCCCTACAAGCATCGTTTAGTCATCGAAAAACCCTTCGGTCGGGATTTAGCATCGGCAAAAAGCTTGAATGCGATCGTGCAGAAGTACTGCAAAGAAAACCAAGTTTACCGTATTGACCACTATTTGGGTAAAGATACCGTTCAAAACCTATTGGTATTCCGTTTTGCCAATGCCATTTTTGAACCCCTCTGGAATCGTCGTTTTGTAGACCACGTACAAATAACTGTAGCTGAAACCGTTGGTGTTGAAGACCGTGCTGGTTACTACGAATCTTCCGGTGCATTACGGGATATGTTGCAAAACCACCTCATGCAACTGTACTGTATGACCGCAATGGAAGTACCTAATGCGATGGATGCCGAGAGTATACGTACAGAAAAAGTTAAAGTGCTACAAGCTACTAGACTTGCTGATGTAAATAACTTGGATTTATCCGCGATTAGAGGACAATACAGCGCGGGCTGGATGAAAGGGAAACAAGTTCCTGGGTATCGAGATGAACCGGGAGTTCAACCAGGCTCGACGACTCCGACTTTTGTAGCGATGAAATTTGTCATCGATAACTGGCGCTGGCAAGGTGTTCCTTTTTACCTGCGGACAGGTAAACGAATGCCGAAAAAAGTCAGTGAGATTTCGATTCATTTCCGTGAAGTGCCCTCGCGTATTTTCCAATCTGCGGCACAACAGGTAAATGCCAACGTTTTGGCAATGCGGATTCAGCCAAATGAAGGGATTTCGCTGCGGTTTGAGGTTAAAATGCCTGGTGCTGACTTCCGCACGCGATCGGTAGATATGGATTTTAGTTACGGTTCGTTTGGGATTGAAGCAACCTCCGATGCATACGATCGCCTATTCTTGGATTGCATGATGGGTGACCAAACCCTATTTACGCGGGGTGATGAAGTAGAAGCGGCATGGCAAGTAGTTACACCAGCTTTGAGTGTCTGGGATGCTCCTTCTGACCCTTTGCTAGTTCCCACTTACGAAGCTGGTACATGGGAACCCATCGAAGCCGAGCTATTGCTTAACCGCGATGGTCGTCGTTGGCGAAGACTTTAAATAGTTATGAGTTATGAGTTATGAGTTGAGAGTTATTAGTTGTAAGTTATGAGTTAGAAGTGAAAAATACAAGTATTTAACTCCCAATTCCTAACTCCTAATTCCTAATTCCTAATTCCTAATTCCTAATTCCTAACTCCTAATTCCTAACTCCTAACTTCTAACTTCTAACCTAATTTCACATTCTAATATACTTATGGTTTCCCAAGCACCCACAGTTTATTCTCTTCAAGCCCCCAAAGATGTTTCGCTTACCGAAATCGAAGCGGAACTTGGTCAAATTTGGCAAAGTTATGGTATCACCGGGGATGATGGCGCTTTGCCCGCAGCAACCCGTGCGGCAACGTTTAGTTTGGTTGTTTATGAACCCGAACAAACACAGCAACTTTTGGCTGCATTGGGTTTTTATCATGGTCCAATTGATGGGATTTTGGGACCACAAATGGAAGCGGCTTTGCGTGAAGCTCAAAAGGCTTATGGTATCCCGGAAACTGGAACTCCTAACGCCGATACGATTACTGTATTGCGGGGAGAAGTTGCTAAAGGTCGAGCTTCGGGAAAAATTTCCGATGCGACATCTGATGGTTATGATTCTAAAAGTCCTCGCATTGCCGATGAAATTGCGCTTCGCAACCCCTGTCGAATTGTCACCCTATCGCCAGTCGCTGGGGACGATGAAGGTGTCAAAGCCCAAGTTGCCGCATATTGCCCCATTCAAAAACAGTCCTCTAGCACATTGGTTTGTTGCGAGTACATTACCTTAACTGGTACTCCTGAAGCTTTAGAGCGGATTGGGGGGATGATTCCAGCGTTACTGATTGGTGGTTTACCTAAGTTCATTTGGTGGAAGGCAACACCTGACCCCAACAATGGTCTATTTAAGCGGTTATCGGCAGTTTGCAATAATGTAATTGTGGACTCGTGTAATTTTAATGAACCGGAAAAAGATTTACTTTGTTTGCAAGAATTAGTCGAGAATGGTGTCCCTCTGGCAGATTTGAATTGGCGTAGGTTGGCTGGATGGCAGGAGTTAGCTGCTGAAGCTTACGATTCACCACAACGACGCGCTGCTTTGGGTGAAATCGATCGCGTTAATATTGATTATGAAAAAGGTAATCCAGTCCAAGCTTTACTATTTTTGGGTTGGTTGGCAAGTCGTTTGCAATGGAAGCCTGTTTCCTATCAACACGAAAAAGGTGATTATGAAATTACCAAAATTAAATTAGTTGCTCAAGATCAACGCCAAATTGAAGCCGAGTTAGCGGGGGTTCCTGTTGGGGATATTGGCGAAGTTCCTGGGGATTTAATTGCTTTACGGTTGAATTCGACAAATCCACAGGCTAATTGTGGTACGCTAATTTGCTCGGAAACTGGTGGTTGTATGCGGATGGAAACCCAAGGTGGGGCACAATCTACGGGTTTATTCCAGCAAGTAAGTTCGCTTTCGGAACAAAGGGCAGAAGTGTTGTTGAGTCAGCAAGTACAGCGTTGGGGACATGAGGCTCTTTTGGAAGAAAGTTTGGCTTTGACAGCGCAAATGTTGAAGTTGGGACTAAAAAATTAGGAGCTTAGATAGTCCCAGGCTATAAGCCTGGGTCTAATCAGAACAAAGTCTGCTTTAATCAGGCTCATAAGAATTGTGCCAGCGCAAATTTAGATTTATCCTATTACTCTCATGCGCCTGCACCTAATCTACAATAACTATAACTTACCGCCAAGACGCAGAGAACGCCAAGAAAGAGGAAAATAAGAGAATTTGAAGGAGTTAATTATCCAATGGCTGTGGAGCAATAACGTTAAATCATTAAACAATTGATTTTAGAACGAGGTAAGTTTTCTAAATCCTAACCTGCCATATTCAATGCGATCGCGTACCCGCGTTGCGCTAAGTGCAAAGCACAGGCTTCGCCAACGCTTATCGCATCTAATGAATTGTGTTAATTGAGCTAAGGACAATTTTCAAACTGGCTACAACACAAAAAAACATTGATTTATTTCCTGATATGATTGTTTTTACTAATTAAATAGAGTTGACATTTTTATAATGGGAATATGGCTTGTCCAGAAAATTTTACTAACATTCAATTATACTAAAAGTAAGTTTAAAATTAAAAATACAATATTATCATACCACGGAATAAAAATTTTTTCTCAAAACCTGAAAATTTGTCATAAAAAGAAACATTAGCTATCTTCAATGTCAGGTATGGCGTAATGCTTGACTACTATACATAAATCATACGTAATTTGTTTGAATCATTCGATAAAAACCCGTCTTTTTTGCGTTTTTTACGGAATTGAGAGAAGATGACGCAGCAATTATTACTTAGGAATTGGTGAAATTGTATTTCGACCGCTTAACTTTTAAGACAGTCGGTACAATAAGCTTGATGTTTAATAAGCAATTCGTAAAAATTAATCTATCTTTAATTTAACAATTACTAAAAATATCAACTCAAAGCATCATCTAAAACAGCTTTATGAATCGATGCTCTATCTAATAAAAAGTTGATTTTATCCGATGATAAAGACTCACCATTAGCGTAATGTTGAATCCAAGCTGTACTAATTTCATTCACATCTTCAGGTAAATTTGCTAAATCCCAACCTGGCATATCAGTATCTTCCATTAAACGGTTAACTTTGGGGTCATAGCTAAGGGCAAAAGCTTTACATCCCTCACTTGCTGCCATAATTAAACTGTGCAACCGCATTCCAATTGCCATATCCACACCACGAAATACACCTTTCAAAATTTCTGGTTCCTCAAAATGTAATATTTGACTTACATCTTTAAGTGCGGGTTGAATTGCTTGCGCGATCGCATAGTCTTGAGCTTTCTGAAACGGCAAAAGTATGATAAAGGTTTGTGTCGCTTTCTGAAAATCAACCAAAGCGCGTGTTAGTCTTTCCAACCTTGGTGCAGTTAGCTGGGAATGGCTTCTTAGAGTCACGGCAACCCTTGGTGCTGGCAAATCCCATAATCCCGGTGTTGGTTTCGATTGTAGCGCCCAAACGGGGTCAGGAGCGAGGAAATGGGGTACTTTCCACTCAGTTAATAATTCAGCACTTTTTGCATCTCTAACGCTTACCTGGTTACAACCTGCAAAGGTTTTTCGAGCTACCCATTTAGTTTGCGATCGCACCAAGGGACCAATTCCTTGTGCCCATGCTACCGTTTTTAAACCCATTTTTTGCGCCAGTGCCATCAAGCTGACATAATAAAAGGGGCTAATTGCGCTTGTTGCGTCTTGGATAAGACTACCTCCACCCCAAACAAAAGCATCGCAGTTACGCAAAGCTTGGATAACAGTGGGAATATTCATGCGATCGTGCGCTTCGACTCCATAACGCTGACTCGTTTCTTGAGGATTCCCTGACAGGACAACGGGTGTCACATGGGATGGTAGCATTTGGAGGAGGGTTGCAAGTAATGCTTCGTCTCCACCGTTTCCCTTACCGTAATATCCCGATAGTAAAGCTCGCATAATAATTTTAGATTTTAGATTTAGATTTTAGAGTTGGACTTTAGATTAACAGCTTTCCGATAAACTAAATATCTAGCACTGTTACAGAAATTTGGAAATTGTTCTATACAAATACATCTGTCTATCCACAATATATCTAAGAGAGACGTGATGTATTGCGTCTTTACATTCATAAATTCTGATTCCTAACTTCTAACTCCTAACTCCTAACTCCTAACTCCTAACTTCTAACTCCTAACTAAATTTATGCACGCACTTTCAATTCCTACCTGGATAATTCACGTTTCAAGCGTTATCGAATGGATAGCGGCAATATGGTTAATTTGGATATATGGGGAACTGACTAATAATCGTGCTTGGTTTGGTTTTTCTTTAGCGATGTTACCTGCTTTGATTAGTGCTATGTGTGCTTGTACTTGGCACTATTTCGATAATTCTCCATCTTTGGAATGGTTGGTTACGTTACAAGCGAGTATGACTGTTGTGGGTAATTTTACTTTGTTGGCTGCTGGATATTTTGTTTGGAGAAATAGTAAGTCTGAGGAAATTGTTAATTTGGATAGTAAAGAAACGAATAAGTAAGAATCTTATCACGCGGAGGCGGAGAGAGAAAAATAAGAGGAGAAGAGGAGGGAACAATTAATATGTTGTTATTCTAAAGTCTAAATTTCACAACCTAAAATCCAAAATCTCAAGTTGAAAATCCAAAATCCAAAATCTAAAAGATGATTTCTAAAGAAGCTTTATTTGCCTTTTCCTTGTTTCCTTATCTCGGCTTTTTGTGGTTCATTACTCGTTCGGGACAAATGCCTAAGTTAGCTTTATATGGCTTTTATGGAACATTAGTGTTTGTTGCTGTGACTATTCCTGCGGGGATTTATGCTTTAGTTCATTATGGGGATACTTTAGCAAATGTTGATTGGTTGCACGGTAGCGCTGAGGTTTTTTTGACTTTGACTAATATTTTAGTGGTGTTGGGTTTTCGTCAAGCTGTGATGGAACAGAAAAAGTCAATTTCGGAATCACAAAAATAATAGTT